>DUKF01000218.1 GCA_013329455.1 Methanotrichaceae archaeon
AGCCTGCTCCTGGTAGACGACGTGCTTTCCGTATACCTTCGGATGGACCTGGTCCCCGGGCCGCGAATAGGCGCGACCCCACAACTTGTCCCAGAAGTAGTAGCTAACGTCGCCGGTCGTCGAGTCCTCCCAGACGATCATGTTGCCGCTGACGTGGGGATGGACCTGGTCGCCCTCACCAGTAAGCTTCGTCTCCTTGCCGGTGGCCAGATCATAAGCGTAGATGTCCCAATTGCGGTTCCGGTCGTCCTGCCAGACAACAAGGTCGCCGCTGATGACCGGAAACATCTGTTTTCCAGCCTTGTGGGCTGGCGGCTTGATCGAAACACCGTCGAGGTCCTTGACGACAACGTCCCAGTCGCCGGAGGAGTTGTCCATCCAGGCGACCCGCTTTCCATAAACCGATGGGTCAATCTGGCCGCCCCGCCCCTCGGCGACGGTGATCTCGTCGCCCGTGGACAGGTCTAGGGCCCGAACGTCCCAGTCGCCCTTCCGATCGTCCTGCCAGACCAAGAGGTCATCGCCTACGTCGGGGTTCATCTGGTCTCCCGGAGCCCGGACCAGGGGGCGCTCGAACCGGTTGAAGAAGTCAAAGCCAAAGATGTCCCAGTCTTTGCCCCGGTTGTCGGACCAGACGATGAGGCTTGCGTTGGTGGCTAGGTCCGCTTTATCCAACAACAAAATCGGATCATCTTCGACCGATCTCGTCATGATCTGGGGCGCGCCTTGGCTATAGTCCATCCAGACAATCCGGTCACCGCTCAAAAACTGAGAACCACCGGCGACGTTCACGTAGAAGGGGAAGCCGATGCCGTCGTTCGGCTTCTGGGAAAGGGGACCTGTTGCTGCTGGAATCACCCTTTCAAGCTCCAGGTCGTAGAGGTATATGTCCTGGTCACCGTTCCGATCGTCCAGCCAGGCGAGGCGTTTACCCGAGATGACGGGGAGGCCCTGGTAGCCGGAGTTGGTGGTGATCACCGTCTCCGCGCCGGTCCTGAGGTTTTTGGCCCGGACGTCCCAGTTCTCGTTCCGATCGTCCATCCAGACGATCGTATCTCCATAAATCCAGGGAGCCTCCTGCTTTCCTGGGTCCGTCGTCACCTGAGTCTCGGTCTTGGAGGTCAAGTTGTGGACGAATATGTCCCAGTTGCCCTTCCGATTGTCCATCCAGGCCACCATCTCACCCCAGATCATGGGCGTGGCCTTCTTCGAAGAAGCTGTAGTTATCTGCTGCTCAGACCCGGTGGCGGCATCGTAGAGGTATATCTGATCATTTCCGGTCCGATCGTCGATCCAGATCACCTTTCCGTCGCCCACGACCCCGTACCTCTGGTCAGAGGGATCGGCCGTGACCGTCGTCTCCTTCTTCGTCGATAGGTCGTAAACGAAGATATCGAGGTTTCCGTTTCTCTTGTCAGTGTAAAGAATCAAGTCGCCGCTGATGCTGGGACTGCTCTTCTCGTCCTTGGAGTTTGTGATCTGAGTCTCCTTGGAAGTGGATAGGTCCATCATGTAGACGTTGAACTGGCCGGTCCGATCATCGGTCCAGACCACCCTATCCCCATCGATCCAGGGGTTGGTGTGGTTGTAAGGGCCCGAGGTTATCTGGTCGTCGGCCAAAAGGCCGAAGTCGTAAGTGTAGACGTCGGAGTCACCGGCTCGATAGTCGGTCCAGACGACACCCCACTCGCCGAGGGCGGGCTCCATCTTGAGGGATCCCGGGCTTATGGCAGTCTCCTCGCCGGTCGCAACGTTGTAAATATAAAGCTCAGCAACCCCGCTTCTGTGATCCTGCCAGGCGATGAGGTCGCCTTTGACCGAGGGCGCCGTCTGAAGGCCGGGCCACTCGATCACCGTCTCCTTCTTCGTCGATAGATCGTATATGACTATGTCGTAATCTCCGGTCCTGTTGTCGGACCAGACCACAAGGTTCCCGTCGATGGTCGGAAAGACCTGGTCCCCCGGAGCCGTGGTGACCGGGCTCTCGCGGCCGGTCTTCAGGTCGTAGATGTAGACGTCGGAGTTACCGTTCCGGTCGTCCACCCAGACGACGGCATCGCCACTGATCTGGGGTTGGATCTGGTCTTTGGGGTTCGAGGTGATCTTTCGCTCCTGGCCCGTTCCCAAATCGCGGATGTAGATGTTCCAGTCCCCGTCACGGTCGTCCATCCAGACCACCCGGTCGCCGTCGATGTCCGGGAGAAACTGGCTCCCGGCTGCGGTGGTGATCGGCATCTCTTCTCTCGTTGCGAAGTCGTAGAGGTATATGTCGGACTCCCCAGTCCGCATGTCCTGCCAGACTACCCGGTCGCCCGAGACCGCGGGATGGTCCTGGAAACCGGGATAGAAGGAGACGCCCCTCTCGACCCCAGTCTCAAGATCGTACATGAATATATCGAAGTTGCCGCTTCTGTTGTCCGCCCAGGCCACTATGTGGCCGTCGATCGCAGGCTGTTCCTGCAAGCCGCCCCAAGTGCTGATGGGACGCTCTTTTCCCCCACTCATTCCACAGGCAACGCCTGCCAAAAGCAGCGCCGCCATCAATAAAACGATAATTCGCCTCGACATCTTAGCACTCATCCTGTCGAAGTTAGCTGATGATCTCAACTCCCGCATGTAAGGTGGCGAATATATAAGGTCTTACCCTCCTTGCCCCGAAAATAGGCCTTTTGAGGATAATCCAGAGGATATATATGGACAAAAAGGTCAAACATCCGGGCCGATATCCTCAAGCTCCAGAGGTCCCCAAAGCTGAGGACCGAAATACCACCGAGAAGGATCTGGGAATCCAACGACCGACTATGTCCCCCTGACAACGATCATGAGCACGTCCTCGTCGGATAGGACGTGGTTGAGGCCCACAGACTGACCAGGGAACTTGGCGCTCTTTCCCCAGATCTTGGCGTACCTGAAGAGCCTGACGAAGTCCCGATGGAGGTGCTCGCAGACCGTCCGAACGGTCGAGTCCTCCATGATCACGAGAGGATCTTCCATGTCGGCCTTTCCCCGCTGGGGCCTGAGGTATATCCTGATGAAGCCGAGGGTCTCGTATATCAGCTCTTTCAGTTCCTCGACGCCGAGGTCCTTCTCGACGGAGAGGGGTATGAAGTCGCGACCGATCGTATCCTTGATATCCTCTCGGACGTTGTCGTACTCGAGATCGATCTTGTTGATAACGGCGAGCTGGGGAACGTAGATCCTATTTCCAGCGAGAAAGTCGACGAGTGTCTCGGTATCGACGTCCTCCCTGATGGTTATGATCCCATTGACGATCCCGTAAGCTCGCAGGATCTCGGCGATCTCGACCTCTGTCATCTTGGTGAGGTCGACTGTGTTTCGAACGGTTATGCCGCCCTTATCTGAGGGGCTCAAATGGATGTCCGGGGGAACCCTGTCGAGCCTGATCCCGGCATCGTAAAGCTCCCGTTCGAGAACGTCGATGCGATAGTTGTAGACGTCTCCCATCAGAATAATTATGTCCGCGGCCCTTGCTGCGGTAATGACCTCTCTGCCTCTGCCCTTCCCCCGGGAGGCGCCCTTTATTATGCCGGGCATGTCCAGTATCTGGATCTTGGCGCCTTTGTAGTCCATAACTCCCGGGATCACCTCTAGGGTCGTGAACTGATAGGAAGCCACCTCGGCGTCGCTTCCTGTGATCCGGTTCAATAGGCTCGACTTTCCAACGGAGGGATAACCCACGAGAGCGACGGTGGCGTCTCCAGACTTCTTGACGTAGTAGCCCTTGCCGCCGCCGGCGCCCTTGATCTTCTGCAGCTCTTGCTGCGCCTTCAACTTCGCTATCTTGGCCTTGAGCTTGCCTATGTGATGCTCTGTGGCTTTGTTCTTCTGGGTGTTGAAGATCTCTTCTTCTATCGCCTGGATCTGTTCATCGATCGTCGCCATCTATAACCTGCCTTTTAATGGCCCCGGCCCGCGTTTTCCGCATTTCTCCACCAGGGAAACGTGTTTCTCAGCCACCTGGGAGCCGCTTACATATTAATGGTTTGGGTTTGGTGGGCAAAGGCCCAGGCCCCGAAAAGAGACGCAAAAAAGACTCAAAAATGAAGTGCAAATATGCAAGCGCACATATAATAGCGGACAGCTCCGAAGGATCAAATTTATGGGCTTGCCCGATCAGTCCGTTCTCTCGATCTCCATCTTTTCAGGAAAGTCGCAACTGCAGATAGAGCCGAGAGGGCGAACAGTCCCAGAGCCGCGACCTGGCCCCGGCCCGTGCGCCCGACGGCCAGGACGACCTGGGGACCATCCCCACCTTCTGGGTAATGGGCAGAAAGATGGTAGACACCAGGTTGATCGATCCTGAAAGTCAGCATCGAAACCCCATGACGGCATCCCACCAAATATTCGGAAGGTATCGAGGGCGGAGTGAGCGATACGCACCTCCCAGACTCCATCTGCACCAGACTACAATTCAGGCAGGGCAGGCTTCGTCCCGAAGAGTAAGACCTCTCGCCCACCATAGTCTGGTATTCGTAGAATACGGTGTACCTCCCGGCCTCAGAGAGAGTGAGGGCCCTCTCGCAGGGCACGAGAACCTGCTCAGAGGTGTTCGCCATGCAGATCAGGCTGCTGTGAAGCAGAAACCCGCCGACCAGGAATAGGGCTAAGGAAATAGCATAATACCAATGGCTAGGTTTCAGGTTCGGACTAGTCACATCATCAATATTAAGATGTATATGTTATATATCTACCGTCTTTGAATTATTATGATCTGCTTCAATTTAATTCAACGGAGCGGTTCCGGTGTTGGACCTCCAATCCGCACCAAAAGACCTTCTGCCACACAGGTTCCCATCGCCAACATCTGGACTAGGCACCGACATTGCCGGGATCTTCGTTCGCTGGGACTCCTCGACCAGCATCGTCGAGG
>DUKF01000257.1 GCA_013329455.1 Methanotrichaceae archaeon
CACGACTTTTCAGCCATGGATAGAGCCGCCATTTTTCGGCCTTTACTGCTATCGAAAAAATGGCGATTTGCGAGAGGGTCGTCAACTTCTTATAAAACATTCAGAATGTGGGCCCTTGTAAGAAGGCATTTTCGCTAAGCATAGGCTTTTCGAGCGGGTCCCAGGGTTTTGGACACCACTCCACCTCTCGCAAAGCCTCTGCTAAAATGGGACCTCGTCGGTCCCTTATCCGTCCCACTGGATGGACGGCCCTGAGAATATAGGGGGGCTTGATATCCAGAGTGTCTGCTCTCTGAGATATTTCTCAAGGTTTATATCTATTGCGGTTTTACGGGGGGACCAGTCTGCTGCGAACGATAGGATGAGCTTCGCACTACTGCGTCCGATTTCAGCGTCAAACGATGATCGCATTCTCTCTGACTTTGGCGCTATGAGCCCCCAAAAACTGTATTCTCTCCTCCGCCATCCCCTCAGCAGGACCGAGATCGATGATCATAACCCTGTCCTCGTCGTGTTTGATCAGCCCCGTCAGCGCTGCTATCATCTCCACCCGGCCCTTTGGGGTAAGATCACAGCGAAATACGGAGTAGTGGACGGCATCTCCAAAACCCTTCATCGTCCTGTGCACCCTTTGCAATCGTTTAGGGTCCATTATGTCGTAGCTCACCACATAGCAAGTTCGCCCTCTCAAAGTCTCACCTCGTGACGAAGGCGGGGTACTCCTTTATCTCGCCGGAGAGAACCCTGGCCAATAGCCGGGCCTGGACCTCCAAAACGCGCCGGTAGCTCACCTTGTAGCCGAAGATGGGATGAGTGATCTCCGTCTGTATCCTCCGCTCGTAGCCACCCACCACCGTTCTCTTGGCCTGACGTTTCAGGGAGATGCCTATGCCAGTCTTGATGAAGTCCTTATCCAAGAGTTCTCCGTTGTTGAAGAGCGTGATCGCTGCGGAGTCCGCAATTATAGGCCGAAACTCCTCCATCATGTCCAGCGCTAGAGCGGGACGGCCGTACCTCGGCTGGTGGTAGAACCCCAGGTACGGATCGAAGCCCACCGCCAGCAAAGTTGCGAATAGATCCTTGGCTAGAATGCCGTAGAGATACGAGAGGACAGCATTAACCGGATCTAAGGGCGGCCTTTTGTTCCTGTTCAGAAAAGAGAACCCCTGATCGCCTTTAAGTAGGTCGTCTAAGCGGGAAAAGTAAGCTTCTGCCGCCGCTCCTTCTATTCCCAAAAGCTTCTCCATGCTCGATGCTTTCTTTGCATCCCGCGAGAGCTTATCCAGCAGTTCGAGCGTTTTAGGTGGTGGATTCGGATCATTTCTGCGTATCTGAGTCCTGCAATTCTTGATCTTGCCAAAGATCAAGCATCTTGCAATGGAAAGCGACTTTTTGCGGTCCGCGGCCCAGGCGGACTGCTTGATCCTCAGCTCCACGTTCTTGTGCGTGTGGCCTATGCTTATGCCCTGGAACCAGCCTCCATGGGTGAAATGCAGGACGGGAACGCCGCGCTGCATCAGCTCGACGAATGCTGGTGTAGTGATCTCCACCCCGCCGTAGAGGTTGACCTGCGAGATCTCTCTGAGCCTAGCTTCGTTGACTTTGCCATCGTTTCCTCCTAGTTTGTCTTTGGACCAGATCTCAAGGCGGTCGCCCTTTTTGCGAACGGTGTGGCCGTGGCCCACGACGTAGACTGGGAGGGCATCATCTCGGGCGGGAAGCAGCCGCCTTATCAGTCCTTTTTTCGGCTCACCTCTACCCCCCATCTCCTTGAGAAGATTGACCTCGTCGGGAAGACAAATGCCTGCCAGAGAGCACCGGTTGCACTTGGGGCTGTCCTGCAGGGGTGGAGGTATCTGGCCCCTCTCGGCAACCCTCCTGAGATCCGAGATGAGGTCTTTGGTTTTCTGGACCAGGACTTTGTCGAAGGCGACCGGCACCCTCTTCTTCGAGCGGACAAAGTAGACCGTGCCCTGTTCACATTGGAAGCCGTTCTCTCTCAAGACCAGACCCTGGGCACAGAGCTGGACCCGTTCAGGCTCGTAAACACCTCCGGGGATATTGGGCGCCTCGCCTCTCTTGTACTCAACAGGCGTCACCATTCGGCCATCTCTCTCAAGAAGGTCTATCCTGCAGCTGATCCCAACCTTTTCGCCGGTGAGAAATACGGATCTAGCGTGAGCGGTCTCAAACTTGTCTTCAGAAACCTTACCTAAATCCTGGTCCACACGCCTATGCTGAAACCTGCCGTCGACGGTGTCCGCATTATCCACGAACTCGCTGTTTATCCACTCGATATAGCATAGGCGAGGGCAGTAGGCGAACTCGTTAAGCATGCGGGCGGGAATGAGCTTATCAGAGGGCGATATATTACCCCCACCTCGGCTTTTGATCCGTGATTATCCCCAAATCTGAGCCTCCAGATCGTGAGAATCCCAAAAAGATATATAGGTTTCGCATTTATCCTTTTTTAAGACCGCTGAGGTTTTATTGATTGTTGCAGTTAAGAATGAAATTGGTGAAGTAAGTGGCAAAGGGGATATCAGATTAAATGGCTAAAGCAGTGCTGTCTTCGTGGTCCTGCAACCCGATAAATGAGCCTACAACCTTATACCTGCATCTGACGATGGCAGAAGGTCCAGCTCCACGATCTGCGAAGCTGAAGATGATATCGATTGCCGGTGATTACGGACAGGCATTGCTTCCCCCAAGCTGCTAGACGAGATCGTACCCCTGCTTGAGAGCTCGACGTGCACTGTCGTTGGGCACAATCTGCTTTTCAACCTGGGCGTAATTAGAGCCCTTACGGGCAGAAGACTATCGTATTCCAACCTCTGGGATACGATGCTTGCCTGGCAGATGCTGAGAAACGGCCTTCCCGAAAGGGATGCGTCTTTGAAGACGGTATCCAGGGAATTGACCGGCAGACATCTGGACGAAAGCCCCAATAATCCGAAGCTCGGCGAAGATCCGGATG
>DUKF01000035.1:0-1471 GCA_013329455.1 Methanotrichaceae archaeon
ACCGGAGGGCAGAAGTACTCGCACTCCCTGGCGCACTTTCTGGGCTGACACCTGTCTTTGTTGATTACAGCAATCCTCATCGGTCCCACCTGGTCTAGTTGAGAAGGAGTGTCCAGGTAACGAGCCACAGATCAACGGCTATGAACTCGACGTAGAGCCAGTCCTTGGTCTTGAACTCCTCGACCTTGATATTGAGATAGGGATATGTGAACTTCTGGACGTAGAAGGTGACGACGACGACGAGGGTCATGACGAAGTACCAGGGGTAGGTCATCCCCATCGACCCCTCCTCAGGCACGCCGGCCCCGAAGAGCTGGAGGCTCACGAAACCGAAGATGACGCCGAGGACCGCGGGGTACATCGTCATGATTATTCCGTCGGCTCTGGCCTTCTTTCGCTCTTTCGCGTCCTTCTTTGGAACGGTGATCTTCTTCTCATCTGCCGCCTTTGATCCTTCTGTGGTGGAGGCTGCTGCTTTTTGAGCGCTCTTCGACTTCTTCCTCTTCTTGGCCATGGGATCCTCCCTGCCCTGGGTGGCATCATATCATAATAGCGTTTTGGTCTGGGTTGCCGGTCCCTTTTCGCCACCTTGCCAGCCCCTCTCCGAGCCCAAGGCAAAGTCCAAGTAGTATTGAGGCCAAAAGTTCCGGGATGTGTGCGCTCATCGTCGCAGACTCGTCGGTGTTCATATGCGGGAAGGCTCTTGAGGGAGAGGTTGTCACGGTGCCCGGTGTCGAGGGCGAGCTGAAGGACATTCGTTCACGGATGCGGCTTCAGATATCCGGAGCCAGGATCGAGGCCCCCTCCGCAAAGGCGCTGGAGAAGGCGAGGGCTGCCGCCCTGGAAACGGGAGATGTCGCGGTCCTCTCCGAAGTTGACCTGGAGCTTCTGGCCAAGACCCTGGAATTATCCGCTTGCCTCGCCACCGACGATTACGCCCTACAGAACGCGGCCCTTCACCTGGGCCTCAAGGTCGAGACGGTGGCTCAGCCCCGGATTCGAAAGATCGTGAAGCGAACCCAAAGGTGTATCGGCTGCGGTCGGCCCTTCGAGGGCGAAGAGTGTCCCGTCTGCGGCACACCTGCCAAAAAGAGAAAGGGGGGTTACAAATGAAAAATATCGATAGTTTAATAGAGAAGACCGCCGAGCTGAAGGCGGAGGGATTGGTAGAGGGACAGATCGCCGAGGAGCTGAACATCTCCAGGGAGACGGTCACCTGGCTATTGACCCACGGCGAGAAGAAGGCTGGAGTCCCGGGTCCCAAGGACGTCTCCGTTGACTGGAGCACCATTGGGAAGAGTTCCATAAGGCTCCGGCAGGTCTCCCTGGCCCTGACCGACATGATCGAAGAATGCCTGGCTTGCACCGACGCCGACGTTGAGGTCGTGGTCGGGATCGCCCTTAGCGGCGTTCCTCTCGCCAGCATGGTGGCCGAGGAGTTGGGGGCGGAGCTTGCGGTCTACACGCCCAC
>DUKF01000035.1:1554-8724 GCA_013329455.1 Methanotrichaceae archaeon
GAGGAGGCCGTGGAGGAGCTGAACGATCACGGCGCCTCGACCAACGCCATCGGAGTCCTCCTGGACAAGAGGGGGATCGACGAGATCGCCGGGGTTTCGGTCTGCTCACTTCTTCAGATTATCAGGGTGAACTGAGAGCTTCAGGCCCAAAGTCGGGCTTGGATTTGATCCCTTTTTAACGATCTATTTGCGGTTGATCTGGCTCAAAATCCACTTCAGCAGATCTTCGGTTGAGGTACACTTAGATCTTGCACCCTAAAAATTTATATACACATCGGACCAATTACAATCAGGAGGATCGTAATGAGTCTGAAAATCTGTTATACTGTCCCTTTTGCAGCCATGGTGCTGCTTTTCATACTGGCCCTGCCGGCCTTCTCAGAAGACGACTCAACGTCCCAGGCACCAAGTTTTGGTGACGTTAAGTACAAGGTCCTGGACCCGATTCAGCTCAGCAAGGAGGCAAAGCCTCTCTACAAAGTTGACGCCTTCTTCAGGCTGAGGGACCTTCGAGAGATCGCGACCAGAGATAGGGATACTTACATCGTGCCTTCAAAGGCTGATCAGGACCCGTCTGAGCTCGGCAAAGAGGCAAAGCCACTCTACGACGTCGCATCTTACTTCAGGATAAAGAAACTTCGAGAGATCGCGACCAGAGATAAGGGGACTTACATCGTGCCTTCAAAAACTGATCAGGTGCCCTCTGAGCTGGGCAAAGAGGCTAAGCCTCTGTACGACGTTGACTCTTACTTCAGGAAAAAAGACATTCGAGAGATAGGTTCTAAGAAGAAAAAGAGCTTCGTCGTGCCATCGAAGATCAGGGCTTAAGGGCTCGGAATCGCGGGCTTGATCTTGTGGCTCGACCTGGCCGAAACCGTATCTTTGAGGCGGCGATCCGCCGGCCTCAGAGATACTTCTGAATTTTGTTCGTCAGAGTGGTCTTTGGATAGGCTCCAACCATCTGGTCGATCAGCTCGCCATTCTTGAATACGAGCATGGTGGGTATCGCCATGATGCCGTACTTGCTGGAGGTCTGCATGTTCTCGTCGACGTTAAGCTTTCCGAAGACGACCTTCCCCTTCAACTCTTTGGCCAGCTCTTCGATAACGGGGGCGATCATCCTACAGGGTCCGCACCACTCTGCCCAGCAGTCTAAGATCACAAGAGGATACTTGGCCAATACGTCTCCGACGGTGCCGTCCGTCACCTTGACGGGGCTGTCGGGATAATCCACATTTGGTTCGTTTGCCATCTTTTTCATCTCCTCGAGCTTCTTTCTCTTTATCCGTTCAAGCTCCTCGTCCAAGATCACACCTCTAACCGCTCTTTAGCCTCTACAATCAACGACCTGAAATGGTCCAGATCGACCGGCATCGTCTCGTAGGGGCAGAGGTTGAAATCGAGAAATTCGATCAGTCCCTCCTCGTAATCATCGGCGTTTTTGAGGGTGTCCAGGAAGATGGAACCCTTGAAGGGTGCAAGCTGAAAACGGGCCTCTTCCCGGCTCCAGTTCATCCTCTCGAACATGTCCTTCCAGCTCTTGACCCAGCCTGGCGAGAGGTAAAAGTAAAGTCCTCGGTTGGCTATATCCTCCACCTTCTTTCGAGTGATGAAGGCGTCGATGCAGTTCTGGCACCTGATCAGAGCTGCCTTGTAGGGGGCGAGAATCTCGGCCATCTTGGGGTGGCACTCGCCGTAGGCGACGATTATCCCATCGTGGTCTTTGCACTCTTCCAGCTCCGCCTTGAGAGCCATTGCCAGGTCGTCGAAGTTGACGTGGAGTCCGGCCTCAAGGTAGCGGACCTCGAATGGGAAGTCGAGCTGGTCGGATATCTCCTCGATCTCATCCTTGAATATGCCGCAGGCGATGATTGCGTACATGGACAACTTTACAGTCGTCGGGATATTATATATCGCTTATCCGAAAGCTTTCAGGCGAAGGCTCACAAAAACGAAAGCTTTGTTCCGATCCCTTTCTCCACTGCCTTCTGGTGGACCTTCGTGGCCGTTGCCACGTCCTGTATAGCCAGGCCCGTAGAGTCGAATATGGTGATTTCTTCGTCGCTCACTCGGCCTGCGACCTTTCCGGCAACGATCTCGCCGATCTGGGCGTAAATCCCCTCGGGGGCGAGGAGCCCATTGGTCAGGGGGACGTTCACCTCGCCGGAATGGGATGCTTGGGCCATGTCGTCCACGACGACCTTTGACCTGTGAAGAAGGCCGGGCTCCAGCTCCTCTTTTCCTTTCGCGTCGGCCCCGATGGCGTTGATGTGGGTGCCCTCAGAGATCCACTCGTCTTTCACCAGGGGCTTTCGCGAGGGGGTGGTGGTGACCAGGATGTCAGAGTCGCAGGCGTCTTTTACATCGGTGGAAATATCGTACTCAACATCCAGAAAGCTTCTGCAGTCTTTTTCCAGGGCCTTGCACCGGTCGAGGGATAGGTCGGCAACCAACACCTTCTCGATGGAGAAGAGCTTGGCAAGGCCCAGAAGCTGGGTTCTCGCCTGGGCTCCAGCTCCAACGATCCCCGCCACCCGGGAGTTCTTCCTCGCGAGATACTTGGCGGCGACGGCTCCCGCGGCCCCTGTCCTCATGCTGGTGAGGTGAGTTGCTCCCATCATGGCGAGAGGGGCTCCGGTCTTCGGCGAGTTCAAAATCATCACCGCCATCACCGTGGGAAGGCCCTGGCCGGGATTTGCTGGATGGACGTTGACGACCTTGACTCCGGTGGCGTCCAGGTCCTCGAGGTAGGCAGGCATCGTCCGAAGGTCGCCATTGTGCTTTCGGTAGTAAAGGTAAGACTTGGGCGGCATCTGGGCCTTTCCTAGGCCATGCTCTTTGAAGGCTTCCTCCACCGCCTCGATCGTCTCCTCCATCGTCAGCAGCGACTTCACCTCGTCCTCTGATAACCACAATATATCCAAATCGTTTCCCTCCAGACTCTCCAGACTCTTTCCGTGAGATATTGTCTCGTCCCGGATGGAAAAGGCTATCCCCCTGATCGATCGATGGCACCATGGAATGGAACAGTACGACGTCGCCGTGATCGGGGCAGGGCCTGCAGGATCGATGGCGGCAAAAAAGGCGGCCGAGGTCGGGGCTGCTGTAATCATCCTGGAGGA
The DNA here is from genome assembly GCA_013329455.1 of Methanotrichaceae archaeon. Classification (GTDB taxonomy): domain Archaea; phylum Halobacteriota; class Methanosarcinia; order Methanotrichales; family Methanotrichaceae; genus Methanocrinis; species Methanocrinis sp9297u. The sequence continues at coordinate 4,677 of DUKF01000035.1, forward strand.
GCACCCAAGGGCCGGATGGCCCGTCCAGTGCGCTGGGCTTCTGGGTGTGAGGGCGATCGAAGAGTCGGAGCTGCCGCTGGCCAAATTTGCCATCAGGCCAGTCCGGGGGGCTTTTGTCGTCTCGCCAGGGGGCTTTCAAATCACCTTCAGATCCAAAGAGACGAAGGCCTGGGTCGTCGATCGCAGGCTCTTTGACCGGGCGCTCCTGGCAAAGGCCGCAAGATCTGGAGCCGAGGTGAGGATGGGCTCACCGGTGACGGATCTTGTCAGGGATGGCAGGAGAAGCATTCTCACCGTCGGCCGAGGTGTCGATCTGCAAAAGATAGAGGCGGGGGTCGTCATCTCCGCCGAGGGGGTTGGGGCGAGGATCGCGAGGAGGGCTGGGATCGGCCCGCCCCGGGAGATTCTATCCTCTGCCCAGGTGGAGGTTCCTTTCGAGGTGGTGGACCCGGAGAAGGTCGAGATCCGCCTCGGTGAAAAGGTGGCACCGGGCTTCTTCGCCTGGTCGATCCCGGCCCAAGAGGGGGTCGCAAGAGTTGGGCTCTGCTGTCGAGAAAATGCCTGCGAGCATCTGAAAAGTTTCCTCCGAAGCTCCCCGATCCGAAAGAGGCTGAAGGGCGGGCCCCTCCACCTGGTCGTTGGGGGGCTTCCCCTCGGCCCGCCCGCCTCCACCGTTGCCGAGGGATTCATGGCCGTCGGCGACGCTGCAGGCCAGGTGAAGCCGACCTCAGGAGGCGGAATCTACCCGGGCCTCGTTTCTGCCAAGATCGCGGGCGAGGTGGCAGCAGCGGCGGCCCTGGAGGGAGACGCCTCCGCCGCCAGACTCCAAGAGTACGAGAAGAGGTGGCGAAGAGCCGTAGGCCGGGAGCTTCGGCTTGGGATGATCGTCCACAGGATGATGGCCGGAATGACCGACGAGGAACTAGACGATCTGATCCGCGACCTCAGCAAAAGAGAGGATTTGATCAGGATGATCGAGGAGTGCGGAGACATCGACCGTCCAAGCGTCGTCATCAGAAAAGTCGCGCCGCGGATGGGCCTAGCCGGCCTCAAGCTGGCGAAGATCCTTCTTCGCAATCGCCAGATCTTGAAATATAGTGTTTAACGATACCTTTCGGACAAAACTCTAACTCGTGAGAGTTTGATATTTGGCCCTTGTTCGTATCGTTAAACACTTTTCTGGCGAGAACCGATTAGCCTCATCTAACTGGTTCTCGACTATATTCATCCGAGAGGGAGGCTATCCGGCCCCTCCTAAAATCCAACTTCGACCCTGCTCGACCCGTCCTCCTCCTCGACGACCTGGATCGTGTTGTCGAACTGGCCCTGGACCTCACCGATGTGGCTTATGGCAAAGATCTGGGGGAAACGGTCGTCGAGGCTTCGGAGCATGTTGATCATGCTCTCCCTGTGCTCGACGTCCTGGCTTCCGAATATCTCGTCCAGAATCAGGAAAGAGTAGCCTGGACCGTTCTTGGAAAACCTCATCAGGTACTCGCTGATGGCGACCCTGACGGAGACCGCGATCATGTCGATCTCGCCGCCGGAGTAGCGGGATATCGGGTAGAACTCGCCCTCGTCCTCGACGAGGATGCTGAAGTCCTCGTCGATGCTGATCCTGCCGTACTTTCCGGCCACCTCCCGGAGAATCCTTCCGGCGTTGATGGCGATCTCGTTTCTTATCCTCACCAGGATCTGGTCCATGAACCGGTTGGTGAGGCTTCTGGTCGTCTCGACGACCTGGACGCGCCTCCTCTTCTCTGCGACTTGGCTTTTGAGCACCTTTTTTCTCGCAGCCTCGGCCCTGAGCCTTTCAAGGTCGCCCTCGGAAAGACCGAGCCGCACCATGAGGTCGGACGACCTCTTCCGGGCCTGCTCCAGTCGGAGGGTCACGTCTTCCAGGGCGAGTTTAGCTTCCTGGTATCGCTCATCTGAGAAGTCTAGGGACGCTAGCCCCCTTTCAGTCTCGGAAAGCTCCACCTTCAGCCTGGAGGCGATCTCTCCATTCTCATCCAGGTGTCGCCTCACCTCGCCTTCGGCGGCCAGGGCGAGCTTGATCTCGTTTGCGGCCGCCTCGTCCTTCCCGAGAGCTTTGACTTCCTCATGGAGACTCTGGTACTCAGCAGGGCTGAAGCCAAGGTTTTCAAGCTTCGCATCGACCTCGTTCTCATCTTTTCGAAGCCTCTCGACCTCGGCTCTGACCCTCAGGGCGGCCTCTTCCAAAGATGGAATCTCGCAGACTCTATGCACCAGGGCCGAGAACCTCAGGTGGTTCGGCCTCAAAGCCGAGATCCGCTCCCTGACCTTGACCCTCTGACCTTCGCTGTAACCCAGATTTGCGATCTGGTCGTGCAACGCTGCCAGGTTCCCGATGGTCCTCTCCAGGGCCCCAGCCAGCTCCTCCAGCTCCACTCTCTTTTTGGGCAACTCCTCGATTCGGACCGCGAGCTGGGCGTGTTCCTGGACCAGGGGCAAAAGTGAGTCTGCCGCAGCCTCCAAGCTCTGGAACCTCTCGGGATCGTACTCCGCGGGGCCTATGGTCACGATCTCGGAATCGATGGTTTGGACCTCATCCATTTGCTCGGAGATCCTGGCTTTCAGGCTCCTCTTCTCAGCCAGGATCTCTCCTCTCTTCGCCCTCGCCTTTGTCAGGAGGGCGAGGTCGCCCTTTAGCGCGTCTTTTGACTTCGCCGCCCCATCGAGGTGGGCCAGCGTCTCCTTTCTCGCCTCTTCGATGGACGAAATCCTCTCCTCGGCCGCCGAGGCCGCCATCTGGTATTTCTCGATCAATAGGTGGCGCTGGCCTTCCAGGGGCCTCTCGCAAGTGGGGCAGAGGCTCTCCTCGCCCAGAGCCTCGATCTTCGACCTCTGCTTTTCGGCCTCTCCAAGCACCCTCCGTGAAACTTCCATTTTCAGGTTCAGCCCGGCGAGCTTCTCTTCGAGGTCCTGTTCCTGCCGATCGAGCTCTTTTTCTTTCTCCTTGAGATCGACCTCTATTTCCTCCAGGTCGCCGAGCCGAGAAACCTCTTCATCGAGGCTGGCGGCTTTCGACCTGAAGGCCTCGATCCGGGACCTGGCAGCGGCCGCCCTCTCCTCCAGGTCGAATAGACGCTTCTTTTTCTCCCTTTCCTTTTCTAGGCACGAGATCTTCTCCTGAAGCGATTTGTGCCTCTCCAGAGAGGGCGCGATCTTTTTCATCCGGAGTTTCGCCTTCTCCAGTCCCCCCAGGACCTCCTTGACCCTGGAGACATTATCCTCGGCACCCTCTTTTATCGCCTGCACCCTCTCGACGAGGGAGAAAAGCTCCTGGTATCGATCCTTTTTCGCCTCCAGAACTTCGAGATTCGAGAGCAGATCCTTGTACTCCTCCTCATGGGGCCGGATCGATTCAAGCTCTGACCTCTCACTTTTCAGCCACTCAAGTCGCTTCTCGGCCTCAGATAAGGCGTGAACCCGGCTGTCTAGCTCAGCTCGGACTTTGACCCTCCTTTCGAGAAGCTTCTGGTGACAGGATCGATCGGGCTCAAGCTCCTCTAACCTTCCTCTTGCTTCGCTGAGCCTAGCAAGCTTAGGCTCCAGCTCGAAAAGCTGCCATTTCCCCTCCTCGATCTCGCAGAGCCTCTTTTCGCCCAGCAAGACTGCCTTTTGCCTAGTTTCGAGGTCCGAGCGGAGCCGTGCGATCTCTTCATTGAACCGATCGCGGGATCGTCTCCGGTCCACCTCCTGCTCCAGGTCGTCTCTTTTCTTCTTCAATTCGGAGGTGAGATCCGACTCATCGGCCCTTGCCCGGGCCAGCTCCTTTCTCGCAGAGGCGACCTCTTTCTCCCGAAGGTCGATCATCGCCTCGACGTCGCCGATCTCGGCGAGAGCCCCTTCGAGCCTTCCGATCTCCGCCTCGACCTCTCTTTGATCGGACCTGATCTCATCGAGAGCCCTCTCCCTGATCTCGTCGAGTCCGAGGAGCTTGAGGAGGTACTCCCTCTTCTCCGACCCCCGGTCCCTTATCAAATTGTCCAGGTCCTTTTGCCTGGCGTAGAAGGTCTTCATG
>DUKF01000232.1 GCA_013329455.1 Methanotrichaceae archaeon
CGGGGTGCGCTGTTTGACTTTGGCAAATTATATAATCAAATAATATTAAGAGTTCACTCATTATTATCCTCCATCTTCAGATGAATATTACTTAATTAATTGTATTTAAATGCTTCGCTTACATCATTCCGAGCAATATTTATACATAGGTTATCGGTTAAGGGATTTGAGATACATAATAAGATTATTGTTCACTCAATTTGTGCTCTGCACTAGAAAGTCCAGATTTGAAAAAGAACATGCTGCATCACTTTAATCAGGACAACTCCACTTGACCTGCTACCCAAAAACTCTGATGCATTCTGATTCCTGTCTTGGTCGATGACCAGTTAATATTTATAACAGATTTAGACATACTTTTCAATGGCAGGAGGCGTATCCTTTATGAGACGTTTGATAATTATACTAATAGTTCATAGCTCTCCTGATATGGGATCTATGAAAGATGACCTCGAAAGAGAGAGCATCGCAAAAATCGGAAAACATAGATGGGACGAGAATAAGAAAAGAATTGAGAATTTTTGGAATGAAGTCGAGAAAGAAATCGATCTATTGGGCTTAGATTATATTGATGTAAGATTATATCAAGATGGCATGCCGTGTGGTGGGGTGCAGGGAGAGAGAATCGTCAGAGAAGTGGCAGCTAAAGGGAGTCGTAATTATCAGATCGTAAAAACACTGATTGAAAAGGGGGCGACTCTGGAGGCGACCGAAAATCCAGAAATGCTTATAAAAGAGTATGAGTGCATCAAGCGGATCATAGAGGCGAAAACCGAAGAAGAGAGAACAGAGGCAAAACTCCTGTACGACAAAATAAAAGACAGGCTAATCGAGGATCGTGATACCTTCATCGCAACCGCGATAGACAGTACTTTAAAAGACGGTGAAACGGGATTGTTATTCATCGGGGCTGCTCACGATGTCGCATCTAAACTGCCGGACCATATCGAAGTTAAGAGACTGGACTGAACTCATCCTGGTGAATCCCTCGAAAGAGCCGGGCGAAGTCGCCTCAACGTCTCTTTTTAGCTCCTGGCGATTTCGATCTCGGGGTCTCTCATGGCCTTTCTGATGGCGCCTTCAAATTCCACTAGATTCGAGACGCGAATGCGGGCGATTTCGTCCTGAAATTGGAGGTTGATCTCCTCTCTCTCCCACCCAAATTCGTTCATCTTTCTCACGCTGATCTTGCCTATATTCTCTAAAGGTGCCTCAAAGAGAGTATCATAAGGCATCCGTCTCCAAAGTAGAAGTCTCTTGTTCGTGATATACCAGAATCCCGGCCTCCAGCTTGAGATCATCCCTTGGCTGTACCATATATATCCGAATGTCGTATATCGCGCCATCTCGTCCCTCATGAGGGGGACGTTGCTCTCCTCGAACTGCTTTTTGTACCACTCTCTAGTCTCCCGATCCCAGGCCTCCAGCATACCGTAGTCGAGCATCGTCTCTATACTCGCCAGGGCTGCTTTTAGACTCAAACCTACTAAGGGAATGCCAGCGACGGTTATTATCAGATCCGCGTTCAATATTACACCCTTGTTCAGAAGTCTATCCAGGATGTCCACGAGACCGTAATCATCTCTTTCGGGTTTCATCTTCAGGTATCCTTGAGCTGGACGAAGCTGAACGGCGCCCATGGCCCCGTGAACCGGACAGATAATCCCTCACGTTTATCGATCTCCTCCAGCAGGTTGCCAAGAACTTCAACACGATCATGATGCACCAGACAGGTGAGGGCTGCGACAAGCATCTTGCCTCTGTATTTTTCCGGCACCAAGGAAACCTTTTTTTCTATCTTGATGCTGTCTACTAGTTCCCGTATTTCTGCGCTGAAATCTTTGGCAAGTTTAAACACCTGCTCTGACAGTTCCTTCTTTGTCTTTAGCTCAAATTTCCTTCTGTATAGATAAGCTGTTCCTTTCGGCATCGTCTCAATATTTTCTTTAAGCTTCAACAATTCAGGGTTGCCACTCACGATCCTATCCGCCATCTGTCCCTCATCACAAAAAATTAGGACCGAATACTCTGCCTTATCTTTGACCCGTTCAAGCTCATCTTTCAGAAAATCGTAATTATCTTCGAGCCAATCTTTGACAACGTCATCGTCTCCGGCGACTATGACGTCGAAAGAGATGGGAAGAACTGTGCCGAACCTGTTTGTCGCGCAATCGATTACATAACTGTGTTCCAGCACCCATTCTTTTGCCTTCTCATCGTCGTGGGTTGTGTAAGGTTCGGCCACGCAACTGTGGACGACCGCCGCAATGTCCCTGTTAGGAACTAAATAGACGTTACTGTTCTCAATGCCCACGTCGCCAAGATTTGACTCGATATCTGCCTTGACGACAGAGTAAATGTATCTCCCTTCGCCAGCAGTTTCGCTCATACTCTCTCCATCTCTTCAGCCCAAGATTCGGCATTCCAGAACTTGTTCAGCAGATCGTCCGCCACTTCGTCGAGGCCACCTATTACGGAATCTACGACATCTTCGAGGTCGTTATCCCGTTTTATCGTTTCAATTGCCTCATCGAGGTCGATGAGAGCGGTTCCCAGCCGCTCGATCTCTTCATCAGATAGCCTACCTCCCTCGATTCTCCTTATGGCCTGTCTTTCAACCAGATCCTGAATTATCTCGACCAGAGCGACGACGAGCCCGAGCAACCCCTGTTTTAGGTCATTTTCATCACATTTTACCGTCATTTTCTTCCTTTTCTATAATTATCTGGAGCACTCCGTGCTTATACGACCTATCAACGATTGATTTCGCTTTTGAAGGCAATTCAACTCTCTTGCACTCCTTTTCAACCGAAATCTCGATATGGCTTCCGACCAGCTCGGTCTCTATAGAACTTTCTTCGAGTCCGGGCAGCATAACAAGTACAAAAATGCGGTCATCCTTTTCGAAAACGTCGACTATGGGCGCCTTCTTTGGGACGTCCTCCGGCATCGTTACGGATATCTCTCTCGGCTTGCTCGCGGGCCGCCTCCTTCTCGTCCCGCCTCCCAGGGGCCTTGTGGATATGTTGTACTCAACGACAGGACGGCTGCTCCAGCCCATGTCTATATTGTGCTTTATCTCCGCATCGGTCTCTTCTATCCTCTTGCGAAACTCCGGCGAGGTCTTTTCCAAGGTTTTTATAACACCTCCCAAGCCCGGAAGAAGCTGACTTACGATGCCGCCCACAACGCTTCCCTCATTTCTGACCTCGATATCCTCGATCTTCTTTTCGAGTCTCTTTATCCGATCTTCGTATTCCTTGTTCAAGTCCTTCCTGTCTTTTTTTTCGCCATCATCGCTCACGTTTTTCACCAGCTTTTTTTTGCGGCCAACACGTTTAACTTGCCTCAATTTTCTTTTGAATTGAATACCCCGCAGCTTGCTGCGGTTGGGATGGTCAAGAAAACGACTTAAGGATTGTTGCGTATTCTGTATGGATGATCGAGCTGAGAAAAGCGAGTCATTGCGCATATAAAATTCGTTATCATATGGTTTTTTGTGTCAAATATAGGCGAAAGCTCCTTAGAGATGCAGATCGTATTAATTATATTAAACACATTTGTTATGAAATAGGTGAAAAATATTGGTTCGATTTTGATGCAATAGGAACAGATGGAGATCATGTGCATGTTTTTGTTGGGGCTGCACCAAGATATTCACCATCAAAGGTTATGCAGATAATAAAAAGCA
>DUKF01000161.1:0-2877 GCA_013329455.1 Methanotrichaceae archaeon
CATGGGCGGGTTCATAAGCTACCCCAGAACCGAAAACACGGTATACCCGACCACCCTCGACCTGAAGGATCTCGTCTCGATCTTCAAGAAGGGGGCGTTCCGGAAAGACGCCGAGATGGTGCTGAAAGGCCCGATGGTGCCGACGAGAGGAAAGAGAAGCTCGACGGACCATCCACCCATATACCCCACGGCATTGGCCACCAAGAAGGATATGAAGGACGACCAGTGGAAGATCTACGAGCTGGTGGTAAGACGCTTTTTGGCGACCCTATCCGAACCCTCCAGATGGATCGTCATGAAAGTCAAGCTGGACATCGGTGGCGAGCCTTTCAAAGCGATGGGCGCTCGACAGATCGAGGCAGGATGGAGAGCATGCTACCCCTACAGCAAGGCTGCCGAGCAGATCCTGCCAGAGCTTGCCGAGGGGGAGAAGCTGATGGTTCTCGGAAAAGACCTCGTCGACAAGGAGACCCAGCCGCCTTCAAGATATGGTCAGGGCAGGCTCGTGAAGCTGATGGACGATCTGGGCCTTGGGACGAAGTCGACGAGGCACGAGATAATAAGCAAGCTCTACGCGAGAGCCTACGTCCACGGAAACCCCATGAAGCCGACGAACACCGCTTATGCGGTGATCGACACGCTCGAACGCCACTCGCCAACCATCACCAAACCGGATATGACCAGGTCCCTGGAGGAAGGCATGACGAATATCGCCGAGCGTCGTATTGGAGAAGGAGAGGTGGTCGAGGAGTCGAGGTCGATGCTGGACACCGTCTTCGACGATCTTCTCCGTCACAGAGAGGAGATAGAGACTTCCCTTCGAGAGGGACTGCGGACCGACAAGATCGTAGGCGATTGTCCAAATTGCAAATCCGAGCTGATCATCAGGAGGGGAAGGCGCGGGAGCAGGTTCATCGGATGTACGGGTTATCCTGAGTGCACCTTCACGTTGCCCCTTCCCAAGTTCGGTATGATCATCCTCACCGACAAGGTCTGCGAAGAGCACGGGATGTTCCACATCCGCATAATCAACAAGGGCAAACGGCCATGGGACTTGGGATGCCCCAAATGCAACTTCGACCAGTGGCAGGCGAAAAAGGCAGAGGAGGCAAAGAAGAAGGCAGAGGTCGACGCTCTCGCCAAAATCCCGGGGATCGGCCCCAAGACTCTGGAGAAACTCGGGGCTGCCGGGATCAAGACCGCCCTCGATCTCGCCGAAGCCGAGGTGGAGGACCTGGCCGAGAAGACCGGGCTCAACAAGAAGAAGATATCCTCCTGGCAAATTGTTGCTAAAACCTCAGCAGAATAGACGTCCGGCTGCTGAATTTATTTTTGGGAAAATGGGCCTGGCCGGATTTGAACCGGCGACCGCTCGGTTATGAGCCGAGCGCTCTAACCGGACTAAGCTACAGGCCCAAGAAACGCTTTTTTTATATGACGCCGCCAACAGGGCTCGAACCTGTGACAACCTGGTTAACAGCCAGACACTCTACCAACTGAGTTATGGCGGCTCGAACCCTGCCTTTTCAGGCAATCCATTTAAGCCTTTTGATCAGAAGGGTATCTCATGCGCGTTCTGAAAAAGAGCCTGCGCGGCGAGGAGGGGGAGATATCCCTGGTGCCCGAGTCTATCGACGACCTCTGGCACCTCAAGTACCTGATAGCTCCCGGCGACCTCGTCTTCGCCCTGACCCACCGAAAAGCGACAGCCTCCACCGACAAGCTCCGGCCCGAGAAGCTCGAACGAAGGCCCGTGAGGCTCGGCATTAGGGCGGAGTCGATCGAGTTTCACACCCACTCCAACTGGCTCCGGGTCCACGGAGTGATCGAGGTGGGGCCTGACATCGCCTCCTACCACACCCTGAACTTGGAACCCGGATCCAACGTCTCGATCATCAAGAGGTGGCGACCCGACGAATTTGCGCGGATCAAGGAGGCTGTGGCCGAGTCAAAACGGCCGAAGGTGGTGATCGCCCTGATCGAGGAGGGGGAGGCTGCGATCGGGGTCCTACGGCAGTTCGGCATTGAGACCGCCTCGGAGATGAAGATGGGGGGCGGCAAGGGCATGGGCGGCAAAGGGGGCGACCGCAGATCCGAGTTTCTGGACGAGTGCTCAAAGGAGCTCAACAGGGTTGCCGTCTCCGGCTCGAAGGTGATCGTGGCCGGTCCCGGCTTTGTCAAGGAGGATCTCAAAAAGAGGATCGAGGCAAACTACCCAGACCTCGCATCGAGGATCATCCTGTACGATGCCACCACCATGGGAGTCTCGGGGTTCCAGGAGGTGCTCCGGCGGGGCGCCATCGACAAGATCCTGGAGGAGAGCAGGCTCGCCCTGGAGACGACCCTTCTCGAGGACCTACTTCGAGAGATCGCCACCGATGGCAGGGCCGCTTACGGTCCCGCCGAGGTGAGAGGAGCAGCAGACCAGGGGGCCGTCGAGACGCTGATGGTCCTGGACGAGCTCGCCCGAAAGCCCGAGATGGACGGCCTGATGAGGTTGGTCTCCAAATCCCGGGGCAGGGTCGTGATCTTCAGTTCAGAGTTTGAGCCTGGAAAGAGGCTCGAGGCTCTGGGAGGGGTTGCGGCGATCCTCAGGTACAAGATCTGCCGGTGACAGACCGGATAGGTTCTTATATCCGATCAGATCCCGGTCGGTACGATGATCTCATGCGACAAGTGTTCCGGGCGGGCTGTGATATTTCAAAAGTACTCGGGAAAGCACCTCTGCGCCCAGCACTTCGAGGAGGACGTCCACCGGAAGGTGAGGGAGGTCCTACGAACCTACAGGATATTCGGGAAACCTTGCAGGATAGTGGTGGCCGTCTCCGGCGGAAAGGACAGCTCCTCTCTTCTCATGATCCTCCACAACCTATTCTC
>DUKF01000161.1:2947-3175 GCA_013329455.1 Methanotrichaceae archaeon
TACAGGTCGAAGACGATCGAGGCCGCGGCTCTGGTTGCAAAGCGGCTCGGAATTGAACACATCGTCGAGAGCCTCGAAGGGAACTTCGGTGTCACCACAGACCTGATGGCGTCTCAGGGCCACTCCCAGGGGCCATGCAGCTTCTGCGGAGTCCTCCGGAAGGGTCTTCTCAACAAAACGGCAAGGGAGCTTGAAGCCAACGCGGTCGCCACCGGCCACAACCTCGAC
>DUKF01000073.1 GCA_013329455.1 Methanotrichaceae archaeon
GGCGTTGCAGATCAGGTACTTCTCTTCGCCCTGAGATCTCCTGCAAAACTCCCACTTGAGCCCCGTCGGGAATCCCGCTCCGCCCCGTCCTCGAAGGCCGGACTTTTTCACCTCCTCGATCATCTCTTCAGGCGTTGAGCTGAGGGCCTTTGCGAGGGCCTGGTAGCCGCCGCGGGCGATGTAGTGATCGATCGCCCCAGGATCGATGATACCGCAGTTTCGAAGGGCGATCCTCACCTGGGGTTTGAGCATTGGGTGGCTCCAGATCGGAGGAACTTCTTTGCTCTCGCCAGCCATCGTCCCCAGGGCCTGATCGGGGCAGAGGTCGCCCTTGAAAAAGACCCTATCGACGAGGTCCGGACCTGCCTCGGGGGTGACTCGTTTGTAACAGATCAGAGGTCCTTCGGGGCTTTTTAGGTAGACCAGGGGCTCGGCGTAGCAGAAACCAAGACAACCCGCTTTCATGACTGTGGGTTTCTCGCCCCGGTCGACCAGCTCGTCCTGGATGGACTTTTGGGTGACGCAGGCCTTGGCGGATACGCCGCAGGAGGCCCTGCCTATGCATACCAGAGGCTGATCGCCATAGATCAGCTCGTTCCAGGCAGCTTTCGCCCCCTCTTTGACCGCTTTCAGGTCCTCATGGCTTTCGATCCGCTTCATTACTCTCCACCCATCGTTTTCACGATCCTGTCGAGCTTCGAAGACGACACCTTGGCGTGAACCTCATCGTCGACGACGACGACCGGCGATCTCGCGCAGCAGCCGACGCATGCCACCCTCTCGAGGCTGAACTTCCCGTCGGGGGTCGTCTCGCCCGGTCTGATGCCCAGGGTCTGAACCGTCTTTTCCATCAGGGCCTTTCCGCCCCGAAGATAGCAGGAGGTGCCCATGCAGACCTTTACCATGTGCTTGCCGGGCTGCTGGAGCCGAAACTCCGAGTAAAAGGTGGCAACGCCATAGATCCGGCTCTCTGATAGGCTCATCTCCTCGGCTATCGCCTCTACCGCCTCCTGAGAGATGTAGCCAAACTCGGACTGGACTTTCTGTAGAAGGGGTATCAGCTCTCCGCGGCTCCCGTCAGCTTCTCTCACCAGCTCTCTTATTTTGTGCTCCATCTCCGAACTCCTCTGCCTTTTGTTCCGAGCGCAAATTCGGATCTCTGAAGTCTCACTTTATCTGATCCGACATTAACGTATCCGTCGATTCGATCTCTGCAGCATTATCGAGAAACATAAAATAGCTTTAATCCGGATATCCGGTTTTTATTCTGATGGTTCCAAGCCTTTCGATCTTTGGACGGATGTGTAATCCCAAAATTCCGGATCGAACCCATCAAACCTCAACATCCTCCTTGATAGCGATTTTCTCAAAACCAGTGTACACCGGCTCTGTAATTGCCCCCCGCTAAGATATACTTTGTGATTAATTGTTCACAATCTGGCCGTGGGGGGCTGCAAAAAGATCAGTTCAGCATGAACGAATATATTCACGATGGCAGTTCAATTCGATTTTGGCAAATTGGATTTTGTTGCGAAGGGTGAGGATCTTCTTGCGCCGTCTTGCGATGCAAAGATCGCAAAGCTCGTCGAGATGTCGTCAGGTGAGGCCGTCCATGCTCGCAGGGGCGAAGACGTCTCCTTGAGCTTTCATTCGCCCTGCTGGAATCTCTCGATGGCCTTTTTGGTGTGCTCTATGAATACCTCCACCACCCCGGGGTTTTCGCCCATCCCCCGGAGGTAGAGTTCGACCACAAAGCCGGCTTTTTCAAAGACGCTTTTCCAGGAGTTGGGACCGTCTCCGGCCAAATCCTTTAGGGCGTGGCCTCCTGCCACCACCAAAAAGGGGATCAGCCTCACTTTGGCAATGCCCGCCTCTCTCACGTCCGCCAGAGCCTCTTTCTGCCCTGGGAAACCGTCGATGGTCCCCAAAAAGACGTTCTTGTGATCTATTTCCAGGACTTTAGCCATCCTGGAATAGGCGGAGTCTGCGGGGTGCTCGGTCCCGTGGCCCATCAGGACAACGGCCGTCTCTTCCGGGTCTCGAAGGCTGTTTTTGACAACGCCATCGATCGTGACCCTGTCGAACTCTGGGATCAGGGCTTTTGATACGGCATTGAAATCCCGGTCGCTTGCGAGGAGTGGCAAGCCCATCTCCAAATTCTGAAAGCCGAACTTTCCACGAACGCTTCGGAGGGCCGAGACGAGGCTTGCAGCCTCGTGAAACTCGGACCCTGGGGCGACGTGGAGCGACTGGACGACCGCCTCAGAATGGCCCTCGTCGTGAAGCTCTGCAAGAGCCGTCAAGGGATTATGGACATAGACCCCCTCGTCTTGCGCAAGCTTTCGCCTGATGAAGTCAGCGGTGAAGGCGATCACGACCTTAGACCCCGGAAACTCGCGTTTGTAGGCGGTTCTGATCTTCTTGTAGGTGATCCTGGCCTCGGCATCGAGGCTTCCATAGGCCACCAGAAGGATCGCCGTCTCTTTTCGGGACTTCAAGTCTTCAAACCTCCCATCTTCAAAAGAGATCTGCCTGCTTGACTATTGAACTTTTTCAATCAAAGAGAGGTACATTGCAATTCTCCAGACCGTCTTCGGTACCCTACCTGGAAAGATCAAAAGACGAACCATCGAGATCATCGGCCCCGGAGCATCCGCTCTTCCTCTCGGAGCCGCTCTTCCTCCCTCTGCTTCTTCCTCTGGGTCGAGATCAGAATGGCGGCCGCAATGATGATCGATCCGAAGAAGGCGACGAAGGAGACGATCATCATCGAGATCATCTTCCCCATGAAGTCGTGGCCGACCGCCAGGACCACCTCTGGCCCCTTTCTTCCTGGGGAATACAGAGTTGTCATCCTGTAGACGCCGGGATGATCGATGCTGAAGGCCATGACGGACCTGCCCGAACGGCTGCCGATGGTGTAGGTGGAGCTGCTCGTGGGAGAACGAAGGTCCACCTTTTCGCCTGATGAGATATCCACGATCTCGATCGCAAGCCCCGAGGGGAACGTCTCCCCCGTCGAGCGAAATCGCTCGTCGATGACGCTCACGCTCTCGTAGAAGATGGTGTAATCGCCGACCTCTTGAAGTTCGAGATCAGTCGTCCCCGGCACCGTCATTAGGACAAGCTCGTCGCCTATCCCCGAGAGGCCAGAAAAGATGGTCCAGCCGAATATCGATAGTCCAGTTATCACGATCAGTACGGCAAGGCCAAACATGCGCCGATCTGAAGAGGCGGATGATCTGACCATGTTGCTTCCTCAGGATCCTTATGGGTGCCAACCTATATTAAATATTTTAAATTGGTATCTTTCTGTCCACGGCCTCAGCCCACGAAATCGTAGCGCCTGTATCCGTCCCGGTCGATCTCCATGAGGGCGAACTCTCCCGATGGAGAGATCACGCTCTCGCGTCGCTCACCCTCGTGGAGGTGCTGGTAGTCCTCGAGGCTGATCTCGACCCTCTCATTGAGCATTTCGAGGAAACCTCCCGTTTTCATCGACCTGATCCCGGTCTGGACCGTCACCGAGAAGAAGGCGGCAGAGCAGCCGCTCCCATAGGATCCGAGGCCCACCCTTTCGCCTGGTGCCAGGAGATTCTGCTCCAGAAGGCTTGCAAGGCCCAAGTATATCGATCCCGTGTAGATGTTTCCGACCACGGACGATATGAGGGTCGAGGGTTTGACCTTCTTCCCGTAGACTTCCAGGAACTTGTCAGATTTTGAGAACCGTCTCTTGTAGTCGCCCTCGGCCGAGAGATACTCTTTCTGGCCTTCAAAGTCCTCGATCCTCGGCTCTGGACCGATCTCCTCCTCGACCTCTTGCCACCTGGGCAAGTCTCGCCACTCCCGTCTGAATATCGATGCCGAGGCGTACTCTGCCATCCTGGGGTAGGGGATGTGGAATATGATGTGGGAGAGGTGGTCTGTTGTGCAGTCGCCGCCCTCAAGGCGTATCATCCCACGGCCCAGGGCCCTTTTCTTGTAGGAGTAGAAGGCTCCGTCCATCGCCGCAAGGTAGCATAAGTTGCTGTACTTCCCGTTCACAACGGCGCACTTCATCCCGATCGGTCTGAAAAAGTCGTTTTCGTCCCTGGTGAAGATCCCCACGACGGGATCGAGGGCCAAAAGCCTCGGATCTCTCTTGACCAGGAGGGCGACGGAACCTGCGCCCTGGGTGTACTCGCCCGGTGAGTTCAGCTCGTATCTGGCGACGTCCGTCGCCACGACTATCCCCACACGGCCACGGCTTTGGCCGGATTCGCGGTCAGCGCCGCTGAAATCATTTTCGTTCTCCTCAGCCTTCAGCCAGTACACGACGTTCTCGAGGGCGTGGGTCGTGGCTATGCAGGCCGACTTGAACTCGACGGTGGAGCACTCCTGGAACGATCCCGGGCCGTAAACCCGTTCCAGCATCCCGATGACGTAGGTCCCGATCGCCTTCGCCTCGTCGACACCGGACTCGGTTCCGATATAGATCCTGCCGACCTCTTCGGGTGACAGATCGTTTTTCCGCATCAGCTCGAGGACCGAAGATGCGGCCATGGTCGCAGCGTCCTCGTGGGCGTCGGGGACCGCCATCTTCTCGACGCCGATCCCCCGGGCGAGCTTCGCCGGCTCAATCCCTCTCGCCCTGGCGAACTCGTCAACGGTCGATATGAAGAGCTTGGGCACGTGAACTGCAATGTCGTCTATCCCAACGACTGTTTTTGGCGTTTGGGTCATTATGATATCCTCAGGTGAGCATTATGCTCGCGATGATTCGCTTCGATTGTATTTATGATGTGGGGGTTATGAGACGATTATATTTCGGGCGGCCTCCCCACCGTTCTTCCGTGTTGATTTTAGCGTTTCTACAACCCGGCAAGAGCTATATCCCATCCGGCCTTTGTCTCCGCTGAGGTTCTAACCGTGATAGAACAGATCGAGCAGCTGGTGGAGAGGTTTGAGAGCCTCGGAGAAAGGGAGCGATCAGAGGCGGCCGCGACATTGAAAAAGTACGCTGAGGGTGAGATGAATCTCGATGAGGTCCACTACACCCTTCTGGACGAAGGGCTGATACCGATGCCCGCGAGGTGCACCATGTACAACAAGCCAAAGCAAAATCCCAAGGCAGAAGAGGCCCTCAAGTCCCTCATAAATGAGAAGATTTTGGGCCCGTGACCTTTGATCTTCCTTGCACAAAATCTGAATTTGGTTTTTTTATATTTCTTTGATCCGGCCCGTCTGCCACCGAACTTCTCCGTTTTCTGGTGGTTTTAAATAGGATTCGCTCATAAATTTATTATGAGGAGATGGCGTTGGAAGTTGTGAAGATTCCGAGCATGGAAAAAAGGGAGTACGACCGTCTGATCAATGATGAGCACGTCTGTAGGATAGCTTTCAAGGGAGATCGGTACCCTTACGTTGCTCCCTTCGTCTACGTCTTCGACGGTCGTTTTATGTACTTTCTCTCGACGAAGTACGGCAAAAAGATCGAGTTTTTTCGGGAGGACCCCCACGTTTCGGTGGAGGTGGAACGGTACGCTCCGGACCTCTCCAGCTACAGCTTCGTCACCCTCCGGGGCCGACTTGTCGAGGTCTATGACCCTGAGGAGAAGAGGGCAGTCCGGGAAGGGTTCGTCGGCCTGATCAGAAATAAGAACCTCTCTCGAAACGTCCTTTTGGCCCTTGGCCACTCTCCCGAAGACCCCCTCGATTTGATCGTCGAGGAGGAGAGGTCCCTCATCTGGAAGCTCGTAGACGTCGAGAAGATCGTAGGGCTGAAGGACGGCGAGAAGATTTGAACCTATTTCAACCGCTCGTCGAAAATATCCGCATTCCTGCTTTCTTCAATCCTGCCCTTCTTCTCCTAGCGGTTTTCTTGATTCCTGCGGCCTTCGGCCACGTTCCCGTGATCCCGGTGGGAAACGACGCCCTTTCCGAGGCGACAGTCGTCTCGGACCCCGCCAAGTCCTGGGCCTTTTACGGCCATCTCAAAGAGGCTGGTGAGGTCCAGTACTATCGGTTCGACGCCACCGAGGGCGAGAGGATCCTCGTCAGCCTCTACGCCTCGGCAGATCCCGAGGAGCAGGACTTTCTCCCGGACCTCGTCCTCATGGGGCCGGGGATCGAAAGCCAAGGCGAGCTGGCGGTTCCAGTAGAAGTGCCAGAAGGGGCAGGCGTGATGGTCCTGGAAGGAAGGCAGCCGGAGAGAGTCACCTACGAGCCCTTCGGGCCGAGCAGCTTTCGCAGCCTCGGTTCCATCGACATGGAAGCTCCGTCATCCGGGACTTACCGCGTCGCAGTTTACGATCCAGAACGGGGCGGACACTACGGATTCACCGTCGGCTACATTGAGACCTTCTCGGTTCAGGAGAGGATCACAACTCCGATCAGGCTGATCTCGGTATATCGGTGGAGCGGCGAGAGCCTCGCCCTGATCTTCGCGCCGGTGGCGGCTGTCCTTCTTATGGGAATCTTGCTGATCAGGAAAAAAGCTCGGGATCTTGACGTCTCCGGGCAGCTTGGCTCTCTTGCAGGCCTTCTTTTTTTCGCCACGGGCAGTTCGATCTTCTTCCAGATGGCCCTCTCCCTGGCCAGGGCCCCGGAGTTTTCCGAGGTCCCGATCACCCTTTTGCTGGCTTTTATCCCGATCCTTCTCGGCACCGGCGCCCTGGCCATCTCCCTTGGGAGCGGTCCGAAGGTGAAAGACCGGATTGGCCTCCTCTTCGTGGGGATGATCGGGATTGTTGTCGGTGCGGGATTTCTGGCTGGGCCACTCATGGCCATAGCCGCGGGACTGATCCTGCCAAAGAGGTGTGCTTTAGAATGTGCCCCGATTGTTGGAAAAACCTAGGATTATGATAAGAAGGAGATGTTTGAGGATTTCGAAAGACCTCTCTAAACTCAAAATTCGGCGTTTGCTCTAATTAAAATGCATTTAAAGGAGGTGGCTAGCCAGCAGGTCAACCGAGATCTTCAGGAACATTCTAAGTTCTGTTTGACGAAAATGCAGTAGAACAAACATTTAACTATTATTAGTTTCTTCAAATAATATCCCTCTGCACACCAAAACGGCATCTTTATATAAGATAATACCGGCAATACTTTGCTGAGGCAAATTTTATATAATGGGTGGTCGGAAGTGCTTGTCTGAGGGGTAAAAAAAAACACCCGGACGCATCCCGCCTGGATGCAGGATGATCTAAAATAATAAAGAGGCAGTTTATGAACCTGAGACAGCCAAACGCCAACGAAGCGATCGGGACTTTCAACCGGTCGAGAAACGTCGCCCCGATGTCCGGAATCTGCACTCGATGTGTCGACGGCTGCAGGGGAGGTTGTGACATCTGGCTATCTTCTTTCAGGGGTCGAGATGTCCTCTATCCCGGGCCCTTCGGAGAGATCACCGCGGGCGCGGACAAGGACTATCCTCTTGACTATTCTCACATAAACATCCAGGGATACGCCGTCGGTGCAAAGGGCCTGCCCGAAGGCGTCGAGGCCAACCCCGACACTGCAGTCTTCCACCAGGTTGACACCGAGACCGAGTACGGATGGGACAGAAAGGTCAAGATGAAGGTTCCGATCTTCACCGGCGCTCTCGGCTCGACCGATA
>DUKF01000043.1 GCA_013329455.1 Methanotrichaceae archaeon
CGAGGGCTCGAAAGCTCATTTCATCCCTTAACTCTATCGCCGTTCAGAGACCTGATGGGGACGACGTAAGGCCGGTCCAAGTCCTTCATCACCACAGCCTCGACTCCGAAGATCGACCTGATGTTCTCCTTTGTCAGGAGGCTGAAAGGATCGCCGATGGCGTGGATCTTCCCATCTTTCAGCATCACCAGGTTGTCGGAGTACCTGGCTGCCAGGTTCAGATCGTGAATGGCCATCACCGCCGATATTTTGGTCTTCTTCACCAGGGACCGGACCGTCTCCATCACCTCTAGCTGGTGCTTCACGTCCAGGTTGGATGTCGGCTCGTCCAGGAGCAGGACCTCCGGCTCCTGGCATAGAGCTCTTGCGATCAGAACCCTCTGCTTCTGGCCACCGGAAAGCTCTGAAAAGTCCTTGAGGGCGAACTCCTCGACGTGGAGGAGCTTCATTATCTCGACGACCCGATCGATGTCCTCGTCTGCGACCCGCCACCCCATGTGGGGCTTTCTTCCCATGAGGATCGTGTCAAAGACGGTAGCGGATAGAACACCCATTGTAGACTGGGGCACGTACCCGATGTACTTTGCAACCTCCTGGCGGCTCAAAGTCTGGAGGTCCCGGCCGCCGTTCAGTAGGATCGTGCCTTTCGGTTTGAGGATTCGGTCGATGCACTTGATCAGGGTCGTCTTCCCCGAGCCGTTGGGGCCGACAAGGCTCAAAACCTCAGAGTCACCCACCACCAGGTTCAGGTCCTCGATGATCCTGTGGCTACCGTAGCTGAAGCTGAGATCCTTGATGGTGATCTTTACCAATAGTCCTTCCTCCTTCTCAAGAACAGGTAGATGAAGAACGGAACTCCGAGAAAGGCGGTCATTATCCCCACCGGCAAGATGACAGGTGCGAGGATCGTCCGGGCGACGGTGTCGGCCCCGAGGAGTATGAGGGCACCGACTAGGCCCGAAGCAGGGAGGAGGAACCTGTGGTCGCCACCCACCACCATCCTGGTTATGTGAGGGGCGACAAGGCCGATGAACCCGATAGTCCCGGTAAAGCAGATTATGCTCGCTGTGATGAGGGATGCTAGCATCATGCAAAGAACCCTCACCAGCTCGACGTTCACCCCCAGGCTCTTTGCGGTCTCGTCGCCCGCCCCGAGGGCGTTGATGTCCCAGGAGAAGGCCATGAGGATCAGGGTGCAGGCGACCGTCACCAGGGCGATTATCCCAACCTTATCCCAAGAGGACCGGCCGAGGCTTCCCATCATCCAGAATACGACCTCGTGAACCTCCTCAGACTCGCCGACATACTGGAGAAATGAGGTCAAGGCGGAGAAGAGGTACATGATGGCGATTCCTGCAAGGATCATCGTCTCCGGGGTTATACCCTTGTACTTGGCAAGGCCGTAGACCGTAAGGGAAGCCAGCATCGTGAAGACGAAGGCGTTTCCGACGATCAGGTACTGGCCTCCGACGAAGCCCGCCCCGAGGATTATGGCCAAAGATGCACCGAAGGTGGCGGCGGAGGCGATCCCCAGTGTGAAGGGGCTGGCGAGGGGGTTTTTCAGTATCCCCTGCATCGCACTTCCAGCGACGGCAAGCCCCATCCCGGCGAAGATCGCCATCAGGACCCGATGGAGACGAAGCTGCCATACGATGGTATCTATGAAATCTGTGGTCTGAAAGTGGCCCGGAAATAAGCTGGCGAGAATGGCCGAGTAGACCTCGACAGGGGTGATATTTGCAGACCCCAAGGTCGCCGCCACACCCGCCAGCGCCGCGATCCCGGCGATGGATGCGATGATGAAGAGGACCTTCCGGCCCACGAACTGGGCGTACTCCTCCTTCAGCTCGTAATTTTCCGTTGCGCCTTCGGTTGACATCGTCTTAGCCACGCTCATAAACTTGATCCAATTTAAGTCTAATTGATCACACGTGCATCTCCGGATATATGTATACCCCTTGCAGACCCAGCCCCCGGAACCTGGTAAGGTACTCCTGGTGCAGGGCCACTGGGTCCAGGTCCGGGAACCGGTCGGGATGGAATAGCTTTGCGAGGTAGGCTACCCCTATGAAGTGCTGGGCTCCGCCCAGGATGTCGTTAGAGAGGACGTAGACCTGATCGTTTTTCACGGCATCGATCTCATCCCAACCGGGGCGGCCAGCGACATCATCTCTCAGGACCGCCATTTCGGAGGTGTCATCCTCGTTGTAGCCTCCGAAGTTCAGGCTTCCAGCACCGCAGAGCTTGATCACGATTTCGGGATTTCTCTCGATAACGCTCTCAGGGTCGACGTCTGTGTAGGAGAGGGCCAAGTCACCGAAGACGTTCTCGCCTCCCGCCATCACCAGCTTATCATGCCAGGCCGCTCCCTGGGTTGCGGTCCTGTAATCGATCCAGCTCTCGAAGTAGACGCCGGGTTTATCGTCCTCGCCCAAGCAGGAGACGACCGTTTCAATCGGGCTCAGGCATTCGTCGTGGAACTGGAGGAACTCACGGGCCTCCTCTTCGCGTTCCAGGATCTCGCCCAGCATCTCCACCTCGTCCACATAGCTCTCTGGCTTGAAGCAGTCCACCCGGACCACAACGAGGTTTGGGTCTGCTGACTCGAGCGTCTGTTGGATCTCATCGACGCTGGTGTTCATGAAAGTCCCGTAAACGAAGACCGCGTCGGGATGAAGGTCCAGCACCGCCTCGATGTCCGGGGTCCAGACCGAACCCACGACCGGAAGCTTGCTCAGCTCCGGAAAGTAGGCTGAATCCTCCTGGGTGTACTTGCCGACGCCTATGATTCTGTCCTGGGCCTTTAGGGACCGGAGCACCTCGACGGTCTCGCTGTTGAAGATAATGACCTTTTTGAGGGGCTTGTAGACCATCGCCTCCTTTCCAGCAGAGTCGACGATCCTTCGGGGATAGTTCCCGCTTATGTGGTTGATCTCCTCAAGCTCCTCGGTGGTGATCTTCCCTGCCTTTTGATCCTGCTGTGCCGACTCCAACTCCTCGGTGGAGATGATGTGGTCTCCGTCAAGATCGCCAGGAACTGCATAATCCACAGCGGCGGCATATCCAATCCCCAAAAGTCAAACAGCGCACCCCGC
>DUKF01000171.1:0-4453 GCA_013329455.1 Methanotrichaceae archaeon
CTATGGAATGGGACTGGTGCATATCCCGCCAGAGGATCTTTGCAACCCCGATCCCTGTCTGGTACTGCAAGGGTTGTGGCGAGCCTCTCGTCGCCAAGGAGGAGTGGCTTCCCCTCGACCCGAACCTCAGCCAGCCGCCGGTTTCCTGCCAGGCTTGCGGCTCAGAGGAGTTCGATCCCGAGGCGGACGTTCTCGACACCTGGATGGATAGCTCGATCTCGGCCCTGAACGTCACCGGCTGGCTGAGCGACCATCCACCCCGCTACCCCGCCCAGCTCAGGTCCCAGGGTCACGACATCATCAGGACCTGGGCCTTCTACACCATCCTTCGGGCCAAGGCCCTGGTGGGAGTGAGACCCTGGGATTCGATCCTGATCAACGGGATGGTCCTGGGCGAGGACGGTCACAAGATGAGCAAGTCCCTGAACAACTTCATAGCCCCCGAAGAGGTCATGGTGAAGTACGGAGCCGACGCCTTCCGCCAGTGGGCGGCCATCGGAGGAAGCCCAGGAAGCGACGTCATGTTCCGGTGGAAGGACGTGATCTCCGGCGGCAGGTTCCTCCAGAAGCTGTGGAGCATGTACAGGTTTGCAGCTCCCCACGCGGTCAAATCCGATGACGCAACACCGAACCAGGTGGACCGGTGGCTCCTCTTTGAGTTGGGCCAGATGATCGAAGTGGTCACAGACTCGATGGACAGGTTCCAGTTCGACGAGGCCTTCAGGGCGATCAGGGGCTTTGCCTGGGACGTGCTAGCCGACAACTACATCGAGCTTGTCAAGTCCCGGCTCTACGGCGCCGACGGCCCCGAGAAGAGGGCAGCCCAGTCGACGATCTACACAGCGATCGAGGCACTGACAAGTCTTCTTGCGCCCTTTGCGCCCTTCATCGCCGAGGAGATCAGACAGAACCTCTCCGGCGAGAGCGTCCACACCACCTCTTGGCCCATAACATCGGGCGTCTCGGCTCAGCCCGAGGGTTGCGTGATCAAGGAGGTGGCAGCGGCCGTGAGGAGGTACAAGTCAGACCGAGGCATGGCCCTGAACGCGCCCCTCGCCGGAATCGAGGTCTTTTCAGACCTGGACCTCGAGACGACGGACCTGTCAGGCTCTACCAGCTCGCCTGTGGCGGTGAAAGGCGGCAGTCCAAAGATCGAGACGAGGGCGGTCGAGGTGAAGCCTCAGATGAAGGCGATAGGCCCTATCTTCAAGAACCAAAGCGGCGAGATCATCCAAAAGCTCAAATCGATGGACCCGGTGGAGGTGGCCCGACAGGTGGAGGCGGGAAGGATCGAGGTCGAGGTTGGCGAGATGGTTGTGGAGCTCGGCCCCGAGGCCGTCGAGATCGCGACAGAGACCCTCTCCGCTGGGAAAGCCGTCGAGATGATCGCTATCGAGGGCGCTACCGTCCTCATCAGGACAGGATCATGATCGAGGTCGAGGTCAAGGCTCGCTCTACACCAGATATCGAGGAGAAGATCCTCGATCTTGGTGGCGAGTTCATCGGGGTGGAAAACCACCTCGATCTATACTTCAACTCTCCTTTTCACGACTTCGCCAGAACCGACGAGGCTCTCAGGATCAGGATCAAGGAGGAAGGCGCGCGGCTCACCTTCAAGGGGCCGAAACTCGACTCCGAGACTAAGTCCAGGCGCGAGTTGACAGTCCAGGTCGACGATCCCAAAGTTCTGGAGTCGATTCTAGAATCTGTGGGCTTTTCCAGGGCGGCTGTCGTCAAAAAGAGAAGGACCAAGTACGGCTTGAAAGAGGCCGTCCTGTGCCTCGACGATGTGGAGGGTCTTGGAACCTTCCTCGAGGTGGAGCTGACCGGGGATGAAGACTGGGAAGCTCAGAAGAGGGATGCTCTTCTGATCCTGGCAAGACTTGGCCTTGCGGAGTCCATAAGAAAGTCCTACCTTGAGCTTTTGAATGACGCGGAGAGATAAAATGTCCTCTGAAACTATCTGGGATCGACTCCGCCCCATGGCGGCGATGATGTCCTTCGTCGTGGTGGTCCAGATCCTCTCTCTCGCCCTGATGCCTCCTTTATCCAAAACGGAGGTCAGGATCTTCGAGAATCCAGAATCTGCGGTCAACCCTTTCAGCTACATCATATTGGTCCTGGGCTTCACCCTCTTCATACTGATGGCGATGAGGCTGAAGAAAGGCTGGGTTGTGAGCGGCGTGGTCCTGATGGCGATAGCCATGGGCGTTTATTACGTCCTTTCGGCTTTCTTACCACTCCTTCCGGCCCTGGCGCTTTCCCTGGCGGTCTTAGTCGTTTTGCACCTCTACCCGGAATGGTACGTCATCGATCTTGTGGGCCTTCTCGTCTGCGCGGGGATTGGGACCCTATTCGGCCTCAGCATGACCACCTTTCCGGCCCTCCTACTTCTGGTGGTGCTCGCGGCCTACGATGCCATATCCGTCTATAAGACCCGGCACATGGTGACCCTCGCTGAAGGCGTCATGGAAATCAGGGCACCCCTCCTCTTCGTTGTTCCGCGGAAGAGGGGCTACAGCTTCCGGCGCGAGGGGCTTGGGTCCGGAAACGATCGGGGCGCTTATTTCCTCGGGCTTGGTGACGCCATAATCCCCACGGTTCTGGTGATCTCTGCTAACTGGTCGCTTGCCCTTCCCCCGGTCGAGATCTTCGGGATCGGCGCCAACCTTCCGGCCCTGGGGGCGATGCTCGGAACCTACCTCGGCTTTGCCGTCCTCTCGATGACTTCGAGGGATAAACCCCAGGCGGGTCTGCCTTTCCTCAACGGAGGCGCGATCCTTGGATTTCTCCTGGCTGCCCTGATCTCAGGGGCGGCCGTCTTCTGAGGATTCACCGACAACCTTTTTTTGGCAGCACTGCATTTCCAGTACTGGAGGTCTAAGAGGTGGACGATAACGACGTCGTTCTCGAGGCTCAGTTCGTGCCCTTCTGCCCGAAATGCGGGACTGAGTGCGAGGCGAGAGAGCTGGGGCGGGCGCTGGACTCGGACAATTGGAAGAAGATCGTGGTGGAAGCGATCTACTACTGCCCCAAGTGTGACAACTACTGGAGCGAGGGCCTGGTCGAGAAGGGGTACAAGTGACGTGTCGACGACCGTGAAGATTTCGGATCGTCCCCTCGGTACCATCACCTTGAGCGGCGCTCTTTCTGGGTCGAGTTGAATATGGCGCAGATGGTGGAGGAGGGCGCTGTCACCCTCAACGTCGAGGGGGCCTTCTACAACCCGAAGATGAAGCTGAACCGCGACCTTGGCGTGGCGGTGGCAAAAACCCTCGGCATCTCCGATTATCTCGACGCCCTCGCCGCCAGCGGAGCGCGCGGCCTTCGGGTGGCTAAGGAGGCCTGCGTGGAGCACGTGACGTTGAACGATGTGAGTCCCAGGTCTTGCGCCCTTGTCGAGGAGAACGCGAAGCAGAACGACCTTGAGAGATGCGAGACTTTCTGTTCCAACGCCAACGCCCTCATGCACCAGAAGCATTTCGAGGCCGTTGACCTCGACCCCTTCGGATCGCCCGCGCCCTTTCTCGCGGCCGCATCTAGATCAGCTCTATCCTACCTCTTCATAACCGCGACCGATACTGCGCCACTTTGCGGAGCCCACCTCAAAAGCGGCATAAGAAAATACATGGCGGTTCCCGTCAAGGCCGAGCACCACCGGGAGATGGGCGCGAGAATCCTCCTGGGTGCTGTCGCGAGGGAGCTGGCCAGGGCCGACAAGGGCATGTATCCCCTCTTCACCCACGTATCCGACCACTACGTGAGGGTCTACCTCAGGATCGCGAAGGGGGCAAAGATGGCCGACAAAACTCTCGAAGATATGGGCTACCTCGAGCAGTGTCGCCACTGTGGCAGGTGGCGAACCGTCTCCGGCATGGGATGCAGGTCGACCGGGATCTGCTCGTTCTGCGGAGAGAATGCTGAGGTTGCAGGTCCCCTTTGGCTCGGGCCGATACAGGATCGCGAACATATAGTAAAGACTCTCGCGGAGCTTGAAGGCTCGAAGGCCTGGTCCGATCGCGCGGCCCGACTCCTCCATCTATGCGCGGATGAAATCGATGAGCCCATGTACTACGACTACCACAAACTTTGCAAGAAATTTAAGGTTACTCCAGGGACCGCGGATGATCTCGTCGAGGAGCTGAGGTCCGTTGGCTGGAGGGCCTCCAGAACTCATTTCAGTGGGGTGGGGATCAAGACCGATGCGCCAATCGAAGTCCTGCGGGGGATCTTGTGCTCTATTTAATCATTCAAGTGTTAAAATTATTCTCTCGGCCCACCAAGATCACGATTTTGACTTTAGCTTGACCTAAAAGTTAATAAGGGATAAGGGACATAACCAGGGTTGGCTACAGTACCAACATATGCTGTGGTCAAGTGGCACGAGATGATGAAATTTACCCCCTTCATTGCTACTCCCTTACGTCACCTCGTGCCAACCCTTCATTGAAAA
>DUKF01000171.1:4513-9080 GCA_013329455.1 Methanotrichaceae archaeon
GAAGCCTGGGAAATGATAAAATAAAATGATTTCAAGACCAGATCACCATGAAGATCGCGGTTGTTGGAGGCACTGGCGATTGCGGCCAGGGATTTGTGAAGCGTTGGGCAGGAGAGCACGATATAATCATAGGATCGAGAAAGGCCGACAAGGCCGAAGAGATGGCCGGTGAACTGACTTCCTTTCTGAAGGAGAGGGGCATTGACGCCAGTATCAAGGGGATGGACAATGGGGGTGCCATCGAGGCGAGCGACCTTGTGGTCCTCAGCATACCCTACAACTTCGTCGAGTCGATGACCGTTGACCTGAAGGAAAGCTACTCGGACCAGATCGTGATATCTCCGGTCGTCCCCATGGCCCGGGTGGAAAAGCACTTCGAGTACACGCCGCCGGCCCAGGGGTGCGCCGCCCTAAAGGTCAAAGACCTGCTACCCTCCTCGGTCAAGGTTGTCGCGGCTTTTCACACAATATCCTTCGCCGCCCTCCAGGATCTGGACAGGAAGGTCGGAGGCGACGTCGTGATCGCCGGCGACGATCCCGAGGCGAAGGAGGTTACAGCAAACCTGGTCCGGATCATAAAAGACCTTCGACCCCTGGACGGCGGACCCCTGAAGGTCGCGGCCCAGATCGAAGGGCTGACGCCCCTTTTGCTGAACATAAGCAGGCTGAACAAGGTCAAGAACGCCGGCATTTGCGTGGTCAAATGCTAACCTTATCTTTTTTTAGAGGATGCCGCCGATGAGATCCTCGGGGCTGACCCCAGACATTCGGAGTATCAGGTAGGCACCCAGGACCGTTCCTGCGACGCTCCCGATGTTCGCGAGGGCCGCGACCAGTATCACCCGGAATAGGGGGATCACCTTAAGCTCCTTGAAGGTCTCGGCCTCGGCGAGCTTTTTAGTGTCGGCCATCGTCGGCTTTCTTGTCCAGGCCTCCACAATTCCAGCAAACCAGCCCGCGGCCATCAGGGGGTTGAGGCTCGTCAGCCAGGCAACCATGAAGGCCGTCAGGACTGAAAGAGGGTGGCCTCTGGCCAGGACCACGCCGAGGGCGCTGAGGGTGCCGTTCACAAGAAACCAGATCTTGAGGGCGGAAAAGAAGCTCTCTGAGCTGCTGCCGGAGATCAGGACGACGGCGAAAGTGATCACCACCAGGAGCATCAGAGCGGCTCCGAAGAGCTTGGGGACCGAGACTCTTCTTTTGGATAGGCGGGTCATATTCTCGAAGGGAGGTATCTTTTCGGGGTTGGCGAGGTATTTCGTTATACCCTGTTTGTGGCCTGCGCCAACGACAGCCACCACCATCCCCTCTCTTCCGAGGCGGATCAGGTTGCGGGCGATATAGGCATCCCTCTCGTCGATCAGAACCTCGGCAGCCCTGGGCGATACCGCTCGGAACTCCTCTATGATCTGGGAGACGACGTCCTCCTCGGTAACCTTGTCGATATCGATCTCCTCGCCCTTCCCGAAGGCAGCAGGTATCATCGAGCCCACGAGCTTCGCCTTCTCGACGAAGCTCATGGCCGACCAGAACCTCTGGATGGTGACGCCGATGTCCCTATCCACAAGGGCGACCCTCGCTCCCATCTTCTCGGCGGTCTCGATGGCGGCGATCATGTCCGAGCCGGGCTTTACGCCCAGATCTGAGCCGATCTTCTTCTGGACGTAGGCGAGAAACCACTGGACCAGGAGGAGGTAGAGCTTGCCACCGCTCAAAATCTCCCTTATCTGTATCTCTCCCGTTTCCTCCTGGCCTGTGAGGGCGCGGTACCTGCTGTTGCAAAGCTCCACGGCGACGATATCTGGATGCAGGTCCTCTATGGCCTGCGAGACCTCTTCGACGCTCTTTTCGGATACGTGAGCCGTACCCACGATCACGATCTCGCCTTTTTTGTCCTCCTCCTGAAGGCCATGGCTAAGCTCCGCCTCACCGGTGCCGCCTGATTCTATCTCTTCCAAGTCGATTACCTCTCGGTTGGCCATTTCAGGGACGCCCACCTAGAAAACCTTTTGTACACGCTTGCCGCGCACAGATCCGATGGGCGCATATCTTGAAATCACCACCCCGAGCAGATCTCTATCGCCCTGAGGAGGTCCGACCTGGAAACTATGCCGACGAGCCTTCCGTCCTCCATCACGGGAAGCCTTCGGATCTGCCGTTCTGCCATCTTCTTCATCGCCTCGACGGCATCGGCGTTCCGCTCGATTACGTATATCGATTTTACCATTATCTCCCCCACGGTGGTGGTACTCCTATTCTCCTCGGGGACCTTCTGGACGTTGGATATCGTCACGATGCCCGCCAGCTTTCCATCTACCATCACGGGGTATCCCCGGTGCTTTTCGTGGAACATGAGGTTTATGAGCTCGGGGAGGGTCGTCTCGAGCGAGACTGTCTTCACGTCCATTGACATGATATCATTGACTTTAACGCCCTCAAGGGGTACGGCTATGGATGTTGCCCTCTCCTCATCCGTGGCGGCGATGTAGACGAAGAAGGCGATGAGTATCAAAAAGGGGCTCCCCATGATCCCCAGGATGCCCATGAGGATTGCGAAGAGCTTTCCAATCCCGGCGGCTCGTCTAGTAGCCTCGACATAGGGCATCCTTGTAGCAAACCAGGCCCTGAGAATCCTGCCCCCGTCCATGGGGAAGGCTGGAAGGAGGTTGAAGACCATCAGAACGATGTTGATTACTCCCAGGGTCCACAGGAGGGTTGTGAAGGGATGGCTTCCGCCCAAAAGGAGGGCAAACTGGAAGCTTAAGAGGATGCAACCGATGCCGATGATCCCGCTCACGCTGGGCCCCGCGACCGCCATCCTCGCTTCCATTTTTGGGTCTCGGGGGATGTCCTCCATCGAGGCGACGCCGCCGAAGATGTAGAGGGTGATGCTTTTGATCTTGATCCCGTACCGCATCGCAATGAAGGAGTGGCCAAGCTCGTGGAGGCCGACGCAGAGGAAGAGCAGTATGGAGAAAGCGAAGGAATAGGCCCATTTTGCCACCGGGGGCTCGACGGCGTTGAACCCGTAAGCGAAGTCGTGGACCTCGCCGAAGAGGGTGATGGGAAAGGCTTGCGTGAAGGTTGAAAATATGTATGCGACGATGGGTATGATCGCCAGGAACGTGATGTGCAGTCTGATCGGGATTCCCGCGATCCTCCCAATCTGGAAGGCGGAGCTCATGATCACCAACTCGCCCTGCCCGTTAATATCTTTTTTGAGGGGTGCGACTGAGATTTGGGCGACCTGTCGTCAAATTCGCGATATTATGGCGCTGAATTTTCTGCTTCACGGTTTTGGTCCATAAAATACATTTTATCTTCCACGCTATCTTTATATAACACGCTAAGAGAAATAGCTTTGACAAACTTTATGACAAGGTGGTCCCGGGGCGCCATCGTCCTTTGGATGATGCCTGAGCGGAGGAGAATGATTATGAAGAGGACCATGACATTGCTTTTATCATGCCTTTTGTCTGCCATGGTACCGTCGATGGCGGCTGATTATACGCTTCAGATCTTCGGGAATGCCAACATGGACGACGTCATAGACGAGCAGGATCTCGATGTGGTCGAGGCGATGATCGGGGGAGCTGAGACGGTCCAGACCGAGCTTTCCGATGCCGATCACGACGGCGACCTCGACGAGGATGACCGCGACCTGATCGAGCGTATAATTCGGGGCGATCCGACAACCTTCACCCTCATCGACTCAGCGGGCAGGGTCGTGAGCGTTAAAACGCCGGTGAAAAGGATTGTTCCTCTTTATATGCGCCAGGCAATGGCGGTCATCGTTCTCGGTGGCGAGGATGAGATAGTTGGAGTCGACAGCACAGTTCTGGAGCGAAATCTGCTCTTTCCAAACCTGGGCAAGAGGCCTTCCGTCGGCTCTTACAAAGAGCCGGACATCGAGGCGATTCTCGAGCTTGAGCCAGATCTCGTAATCACCTTCCCTCACGTCGGACCCCAGGACCAGCTGGACGATAAACTGCCTTTGGAGATCGCCCTCGTCCGTTTTGACCTCTCCAGGACCGATAGCTTGAAAGAAGAGATGATGAAGCTCGGCTACATCATTGGCGACAGAGATGCCCTCGAAGATTACGACGAGTGGTTCGACCGTTACATGGGAACCGTTGAGGTGAGGGTCTCTGAGATACCTGAAGAGGATCGTGTCAGGGTCTTTTTGGAGAGAGAGAAAACCACCGACAGCAAGTCTGCTGTCAGGTGGGCCTACGCCAGCAATACCGGGTACACCGATCTATGCGACTTAGCCGGCGGCGAGAACATCGCAAAAGATAAGATCGAATATCATGGTGACGTAGAGTCGGAGTGGGTTATAGATCAGAACCCCGATGTGATCATCGGCCTCTCTTATAGCGGCGGCTACAAGGCAGAGGACGACGCTCTCCTGATGGCGTACCATGAAGGGATCATGAGCGCGCCCGGGTTTGGGTTTGTGGACGCCGTGAAAAATGGGCGAGTCTACGTGATCTCGGGCGACTCCTCACTCGGACCTCAGATGACGATCGGGACCGTTGTCGTCGCCAAGTGGCTATACCCGGAGCTA
>DUKF01000114.1 GCA_013329455.1 Methanotrichaceae archaeon
CAGGTATGTGAAATAGGCGCCAAGCCCCAGGACCACGAGGGCCATGGACTTCCTGGCGTTGATCGTCGGCAGCTCTACATCTTGGACCACTCTGATCAAGAGGCTCTGACGGTTAAAATAGTTATCTTTCACCTTTCAGAATATAATCTCCAATAGGAGTAACCTATCACGACGTTTCGCCGGTTCCATCCCTTCAATGCTGCTGGAAGGGGGGGATGGGGATGGGTAGGAAAGAATCTGCCGGTTGAGGAGAGACGGTAAGAGCGGGGAAGTGGGAATGGATAAGATGAGAAGGATCTGCTGATTGGGAAAAGATGGTGGGAGGAGAAGAATGAATATTGAATAGATAAATTGGTGAATAGAAGTAGAAGTGTAGAAGAGGGGGAACTGAAGAGAGGGATGCATAGAATAATTTAATATATACTGAAGAAGTCGAATCCAACCATGGCACATGTGCTCGTCAGTCCTTTGAACTGGGGGCTAGGTCACGCCTCCAGGGACATACCCATCATAAGAGAGCTTCTGGACCGAGGCCACGAGGTGACCGTCGCATCGAGCGGGAACGCTCTCGAGCTTTTGAAGAGGGAGTTTCCCCAGTGCCAATTCGTCCTCTTCGAGGATTATCCCGCACCTTACAGCTCCACAAGGTTCTTTCTTCCCAAGTTCACGGCTTACCTGCCCCTCATGATGAAGTCCCTGGTCGACGAGAGACGGAATTTGAATCGCATCCTCTCCAAGGGCAGTTACGACATGATCATAAGCGACAACCGTCTCGGTGTTTACTCAAAGGACGTCCCCTCCTTCTTCATAACCCACCAGCTCAGGTTCAGCGCTCCCGCCTACCTCTGGCCCGTGGAGATCCTGACCCTTTACGTCAACGGATTTTTTCACAGCAAGTACGACGGCGTGATAGTCCCCGACAACGAGCCAGGCGCCACCACCCTGAGCGGAAAGCTATCAAAGTCCTTTCTTGCAGTCACCAACTGCAGGGCGTATTACTCGGGGATCCTCTGCAGCCCGAAAAAGATGGACATCAAAGAAGACCTGGACTTTCTTGTGATCGTCTCGGGGCCGGAGCCTCAGAGGACGAAGCTTGAGGAGATCGTTTTGCCGCAGGTTGAAGATCTTCCCGGAAAGAAGGTGGTGCTTCTTGGAAGCCCCCAGAATAGCTTCACCAGAAGACCGAATGATGAGACCACCATCAAGTCGTACGTTCCCACCCAGGAGAAGGTGGAGCTTATGAACAGGGCGAGGTTCGTCATCGGCAGGTCGGGCTACACCACCATGATGGAGGTGGCGGAGCTTGAAAAGCAGCACGGCCTCTTCGTTCCGACCCCCGGCCAGACCGAGCAGGAGTACCTGTCCAAGTACTACAAAAATCAGGGTTGGTTCCTCTCGCGGAGCCAGTACAGGCTGGACCTTGCGAGTGACTTGGACCACGCCATGGATTTCAGCGGCTTTCCCTCTATGCCGAAGACCGAGGAGAACGTAAAGAGGCTATACGAGGAGCTTCTGGCCCAGCACCTGGAATGACCGTTCCAGGTGATTTCCGAGGTGAATCTTCGGTATATTTTTTTATATAGTATTTAGGCGAAAATTTTCAGGAGGTACAGACTTTTGCACAGATGGAGGCCGGAAAAGTACGAGAGAAGCTCCTCAGCCCAGCAGCTTTGGGCTGAAGAGCTGATATCCAAGATCAACATCGAGGGCGACGAGAGGGTTCTCGACATCGGGTGCGGCGACGGCAAAGTCACCGCAAAAATCGCAGACATCGTCTCAAAGGGATCGGTCCTGGGAATCGACAGCTCAAAGGAGATGGTACGCTTCGCGAATGAGAAATTCGCGCCCGAAAGGCACTCAAACCTCTCATTCCAGGAGGCTGACGCACGCGACCTGAAGTTCAAGGAGGAGTTTGACCTGGTGGTCTCCTTTGCCTCCCTCCACTGGGTCCAGGACCACAAGCCCGTCCTCCGGGGCATCTCGCGGGCGCTCATGCCAGGAGGCAGAATCTTTCTTCAGTTCGGGGGAAGGGGAAACGCCGCCGCGTCCCTCAAAATCGCCGACGAAATGACCTCGGAAGAGAGGTGGAGACGCTATTTCAACGGCTTCGACTTTCGATACGGATTCTTCGGGCCCGAGGAGTACCGAATCTGGCTGGAGCGGTCGAGTCTTGTGCCCCTGAGGGTCGAGCTGATCCCCAAGGACATGATCCAGCCGAGTCCTGAGGCGTTCGCCAGCTGGATCGAGACGACGTGGCTTCCCTACCTGGAACGGGTGCCCGAGGACCTCCGCCGGGACTTCGTCCTCGAGATCGTGAACCGATATATTCGAGAGCACCCTCTCGACGGTGAGGGGAGGGTCCACGTCCAGATGATGAGGCTAGAGGTGGAAGCAGAAAAAGCCCAGAGCTGAATCCAAAAAATCAAAATCAGCTCTTTTCTTCTCCGCCCACCTCTTCCACTGACCTCTCCGTCAGGGCTGAGTTCGGCTCCGCCTCCAGGATGTCGAGATCGGGAATCGCCCAGTCGTCCTTCATCTTAACCAGGATCCAGCGCTCGTTTTTCCCCTTGCCGGTCCTGGTAAGGGCAAAGCCGCCGAGCAGCTTTTCGCCCTCTAAAAAAACGGTGGCGTGACCTTTTTCGAGGGCCTCGGCCATCGGCACCTCCTCCTCATCGATCTTGGTGGTGTTCTCGTAGGTCCCGATGTCCCAGACGATGACAGAGCCCGCCCCGTACTCACCCTCGGGAATCGTGCCCTCAAAGTCGATGTACGCGAGGGGGTGGTCTTCGGTCGGGACTGCGAGCCTCTTATCTTTCGTGTCGACTGAGGGACCCTTGGGGACGGCCCAGGATTTGAGGACGCCCTCCACCTCCAGCCGGAGGTCGTAGTGGAGCCTCTTGGATCTGTGCTTCTGGACGACGAACCTGGGCTTAACCTCCAATTTTCTTCGGTCTGAGCCAGAGGGCTCGCTGGTCTTGGCGAAGTCTCGCTTTTGTCGATAGGCTTCGAGCTTATCATTTTCGGACATGCTGATCAGGATTTTCTTTTTACTTCTTAGTCAAACAGCGCACCCCGC
>DUKF01000049.1 GCA_013329455.1 Methanotrichaceae archaeon
TCCTCGGCTTGGGAAGGTGGTGCATCTGCTCGGAGTGACCTTCTCGTACCATTGACCGACACCGTAAAATTCCCCTCTTTCAAATACCAGTGAGGCGAACTAGATTTGATAAAAGATAGATCCATCGATCATGATCTACTAATAGGTTGATTATAGCTAGATTGAGCTTGTCCCTTATATTTGCAGGGAAAAAGTATAATGCCCCGGCTAAATCTGAGGTTTAAATATGTTTAGAATAACACGGAAAGAGGACCTCAACGCCATGGATTATCTTATTGAAGTCGAGGCGCCCATGGTGGCCGAGAGGTTCCAGCCAGGGAACTTCGCCATCTTGATCACCGTTCCCCAGGGAGAAAGGATTCCCATGTCCATACAGAAGGTGGAGGACGGTAAAATTGCGATGTTCATCAAGAGGTTGGGCAAGACGTCCATCGAGCTGGACGGCTTTGAGGTGGGCGACTCCCTTGAATCGGTCATAGGGCCCCTGGGGAAGCCGCCTGAGATCAAGAGGTACGGCAACGTCGTCGTCGCCTCCGATCTGGTCTGTGGTCATGCCGAGAACTACGCTCTATGTAAGGCGCTGCAGAAGATCGAGGGCAACCATGTGATCTCCATTCAGACATTCCCCACCAAGGACGACGTCTATCCCACTGAGGAGCTGTCCGAGGCCGTTTGCGATGAGTATTACCTCACCACGCTGGACGGTTCACAGGGCATCAAAGGACACTATAACGATCTCCTAAAAGATCTTCTCGACGAGGGGAAGGTGGATATCGTATTTGCAGGTGGGGATATACCAGCACTGCGCGATCTGGCAAAGCTCACAGAGCTGTACGACGTCCCCACGATCGTCACCGTTCGGCAGATCATGATCGATGCCACGGGCATGTGCGGTTCGTGCCGCATCTTTGTGGACGGGGAGATGAAGCTCACCTGTATCGATGGGCCGATGTTTGATGCTCACAAGCTCGACTTCAAGGACATCATAAACAGGTTGTCAATGTTCAAGAAGAAGGAAGGCGAGGCCATGGAATACATCAAAAGCAAGACGGTGGATAAATGATGGTGGAGACGGATAAGATCCGAGTTCCCATGCGAGAACAACCTTCAGAAGAGCGCGTCAGAAATTTTGACTCTGTCCCCCTCGGCTACTCTGAAAAGGAGGCGATGGCAGAAGCCCGACGTTGTATCCAGTGCCAGGACCCCGCCTGCGAGACGAAGTGCCCCGTCAATATGAAAATAAGAGCAATGATCGAGAAGATCGCTGAGGGGGATTTCAAAGAGGCCTTTTTGATAGCCAAAGAGGATAACCCGATCCCCGCAATCTCCGGAAGGGTCTGCCCCCAGGAGGACCAGTGTGAGGGCGTTTGCACCATGGGAAAGAAGGGCGATGCCATAAACATCGGGAAGCTTGGCGCCTTCCTCGGCGACTGGGCGATGCGGAATGGGGTCACAGAGGAGCTTCATATCGATGAGAGGGACAAAAAGGTTGCAGTGATCGGCTCGGGCCCTGCGGGTATCAGCTGTGCCGTCGACCTGAGAAAGTTGGGATATCATGTAACGCTATTCGAGGCGCTTCACGTTGCGGGCGGCGTTCTCCAATACGGCATTCCCGCCTTCCGCCTGCCCAAAGATATCGTGGACTACGAGCTCACCTATCTCCAGAAGATCGGTGTGGACGTCAGGCTCAACAACATCGTGGGCCAGAACGTGATGTTCGATGAGCTGCGTCGGGAGTTCGACGCCATCTTCATCGGAACAGGTGCAGGGGCGCCTCGATTCCTCAAGATCGAAGGCGAAGAGCTGATGGGGGTCTACTCGGCAAACGAGTTTCTCATCCGCGTAAATTTGATGAAGGCGTATGACTTCCCAAGGCACGATACGCCCATCGTCTGCGGGTCCAGGGTTGGGGTCATCGGCGCCGGCAATGTGGCCATGGACGCTGCTCGATGTGCAGTCCGGCTGGGCGCAAAGGAAGTTTACATTCTCTATCGGAGGACGAAGAGAGAGTCTCCAGCAAGGGAGGAGGAGCTGCATCATGCCCTGGAAGAGGGGGTCATATTCATGGAGCTGGTCAACCCCACAAAGTTGCTCGGCAGCGAGGACGGATGGGTTAAGGGGATCGAGCTGGTCCGGATGAAGCTCGGTGAGCCCGACAGCAGCGGCCGGCCAAGACCGGTGAAGATCGACGGCAGCGAGTTCATCATGGAGCTGGATACGATGGTGAACGCCCTCGGCACTGTGCCCAACAGACTTTTCCTGGACAGGACGCCTGAGCTGGAGACCACCAGCTGGGGCGGGATAAAGGTCGACGAGAATCTGATGACCAACATCGTGGGGGTATTTGCAGGAGGCGATTCTACGAGCGGTGGTGCGACCGTGATACAGGCCCTCGGTGAGGGTAAGAAGGCCGCGGCATCGATACACGATTATCTCTCAGGCAGATAGCCGGGAAGCCTGCAAACACAATCAGCGTTCGTTTCGCTGGGCGAGCCGTTGCTGAGATGGCTTCTGGTGGAAGGGTCAATATTATTTATGCACTGATCATGGTATCAAAATGGTTGACATTGACCCTTTCCAGCATTGCCTTCTTCGTGATGACAAAGCAGTTCGAACTTATGGGCGCGCTTCGTAGCTTCCGGGTTCCAGAGGGGTTCATTTTCTCGCTTGGCATGGGCTTTAGGTTCATCCCGATAATTGGGATATCCCGATAATAACCTCCAAGCTGCGGGGTGTTCAATCAAAAAGAAAACGAAAAAAATCAGAGATTCCATGGCGCAGGAGTGCTAAACCGCCCCCGCGCCAGACATCGAAAAAGGAACTAGAGGAACCTGATCCCCTTCGGCATCTCGCCGAACCGCTCCCGGAAGGCTTCGGGCCAGTTCTCGGGGTCGAGCCCTTTTTGGCCGAGGAAGGCGCTCATCCACCGCTCGAGGCCAACACCGCTGCAGCCGCTCCAGAGGGGCTCGTTGCTCTGGGCCTTGACGTTGAAGCCTCGGGGGTACTTGTCGCCGTTGATGGAGAGGTTCTGAAACTCGATCCAGTCGCCGTTGTAGGGGAGGAGCGCCTCGTAGTCGACGGTTCCAGCTCCCGTCATCTCCGAGAGGCCTGATTTGCCCTCCTGGGCCATGAACCAGGGAGTGACCCAGGCCATACGCCACCGGAGCTCCAGGATCTCCTCGAAGATCCTCGTGTAGCACTCCTTCAGCTTCTCGGCCTCTTCCTTCACCTGATCCTGAGTCCCCATCCAGACGATCTCGATCCTGTGNNCCCGCCACTCTCGTACCTGTGGCTCGTCCCGGACCGGTCGAAGATCCTTATCGGCAGATCCTCGTTCGGAAGGGTCCTGCCCTGGAAGAATACCCAGGATGGAGGACACTGGGCGTAGCACATCCCGCCGATGGGGTTATCGATCTTCTCCTTGATCAGCTCGACGGGAACTTCCCTTGTGACCTTGTAATGGTCGATCACCTCTTCCCAGTACTCGGGGTCCCGGGTCTTGGGAGGACAGACGTAGTAGATCTCG
>DUKF01000096.1 GCA_013329455.1 Methanotrichaceae archaeon
GGCGGATCCTCTACGCCATGTACGAACAGGGGATGACCTCGGACCAGCCCTACAAGAAGTCGGCGAGGGTGGTGGGTGACGTGATGGGTAAGTACCACCCCCACGGTGATGCCGCCATCTACGAGACGATGGTGAGGATGGCCCAGGACTTCTCGATGCGCTACCCATTGATAGACGGCCAGGGGAACTTCGGATCCGTCGACGGCGATCCTGCGGCGGCGATGAGGTACACTGAAGTGCGTCTCTCACAGATCGCTGGAGAGTTACTGACCGACATCGGGAAGGATACGGTCGATTTCGTTCCCAACTACGACGACTCTCTCAAAGAGCCCATGGTCCTCCCGTCGAAACTTCCGAACCTTCTCGTCAACGGTTCCACCGGGATCGCCGTGGGGATGGCGACAAACATTCCGCCCCACAACCTGAACGAGGTGGCTGGAGCGATCGTAAAATTGATAGACGATCCAGACGCCACCCTCGAAGAACTGATGGAGCAGATCCCGGGTCCCGATTTTCCCACCGGCGGCTACATCCTGGGAAGCTCTGGAATCGAGTCCGCCTACTCCACGGGACGGGGCATAATCAGGCTTCGGGCAAAGTCGGTGATCGAGCGAGGGGAAAAGTCGAAGATAATCGTGACGGAGCTGCCTTACCAGGTGAACAAGGCAAAGGTCGTTGAGACGATAGCTGACCTGATAAAGGCGGACCGGGTCGACGGGATCTTTGATCTTCGGGACGAGTCGGACCGGGATGGGATCAGGCTCGTAATCGAGCTCAAGTCCGGCGTCAACCCCGAGGTGTTGCTCAACCAGCTTCACAGGCAGACCCAGCTTGAGACCTCTTACGGCATAATCAACGTTGTTTTGGTCGACGGCCAGCCGGCGACGCTCCCCCTCAAGGACATCCTGGAACAGTACATATACCACCGGTCCGAGGTGATCGAGAGGAGGACCCACTTTGATCTCGACCGGGCCGAGAAGAGAGCCCACATCCTGGCTGGCCTTCTGGTGGCCCTCGAGAACATCGATGCGGTGATCAAGCTCATCCGGGCCGCCGAGTCGCCCGCGGAGGCGAGGGCCGCCCTCACCGGGGCTTTCGACCTTTCCGAGGAGCAGACGAAGGCGATCCTGGACATGAGGCTCCAGAGGCTCACGGCCCTCGAGCAGGGCAAGATCAGGTCAGAGGTGGCCGGCCTCGAGGTTGCCATCGCGAGGTTCAAAGAGATCCTGGCCGATTCCAGAGAGGTTTTGAAGATCATCAAGTTGGAGCTTTCCGAGCTCGTCGGAAAGTACGGCGACGCCAGAAGGACCCAGATCATCGAGGCTGAGGGGGAGATCAACCTCGAGGACCTCATCCAGGAGGAGGAGGTCACGGTGACGATCACCAGCGACGGCTACATCAAGAGGCAGCCCCTCACCGCTTACCGCCAGCAGAGGAGGGGCGGGATGGGGGTAATGGGAGCCGACACCAAGAGCGAGGACTTTGTCACTGACCTATTCGTCGCCTCAACTCACGAGTACATACTTTTCTTCACCGACAAGGGCAAGGCCCACTGGCTGCGGGTCTTCGACGTTCCGGCTCTTGGAAGGACCGCCCGTGGCAAATCAATCGTGAACCTCCTCCAGCTCGAAGCCGATGAGAAGATCACCGAGGCGATACCTGTCAAGAACTTCGACACCGAGGGCTACATCGTGATGGCGACGTCGAAAGGGCAGGTCGTAAAGACCTCGATCAAAGCTTACAGAAACCCCAGGAAGGGCGGGATCAAGGCCGTGAACCTGCGGGGCGACGGCCTGGTTGCGGCAAGGCTCACCGACGGTGACCAGGACCTGATCCTCGCCACTGCACACGGCAAGGCGATCAGGTTCCACGAGGGTGACATCCGGCCCAGCAACCGGGGCTCGATGGGAGTTCGGGGAATATCCCTCGGGAACGACGACCGGGTGATATGCATGGACGTCGTCCGGCCCGGTGCCGTCCTCCTCACCGTGACGAGGGAGGGGTACGGGAAGAGGACGGAGTTGTCCGAGTACACACCTCACAGGCGGGGCGGAAAGGGGATGAAGAACATCGATCCGAGGAGGGGAGACGTCGTCGCCACCAGGACAGTTTCCGAGGAGGACGAGCTGATGATCACGACGAAGGACGGCGTGGTGATCAGGATTCCCGCTTCCGACATCAGGGTTCAGGGGCGGTCGACCCAGGGCGTGAGGATCATGCGCCTCAAGTCGGGGGACGAGGTCGCGGCGGTGGCGCGGATAAATTAGGTTGCGACCTCCGCAGCCTACCGTCATTTACTTTCATCTCGCCTGTTCTCTTATTTTATGGCTAAGATCTCTAAAACATTTTAGAATTCGCTAAAAAGTTTGTCGATGTGTATGCAGACCTCAAACTTTTCCCGATCCGGCTCGGACCCGAGGGCCGTTGCCATATCCAGGAGCCAGCCTCGCGGCTGGACCGGCCGCATCTTTGAGCCGCTCGCCCCCTCCTGGCGCCTCGTACAGGAGGCAAAGAGCGGCGCCATCGACGACGATGAGTATGTCCGACGTTACAGGGAAGAGGTCCTCTCGAAGCTCGACCCCGGCCGGGTTTATGCTGACTTAGGCGACGACGCCATCCTCCTCTGCTGGGAGAGGCCGGGGACCTTCTGCCACCGAAGGNNTGGTGGCCGAGTGGTTCGAGGAGAAGCTCGGGGTCTCGGTGCTGGAAGTGGGCGAAGGCGATGCGGATGATCCGATGCAGACGAGGCTTGAAGGCTTTCTTTCTCGACCTCCCAAAGAGGTTAAATAAATCCGCCACGAAGGATTCGACCAGTGGTCGATTATGTCATTCGAGATCGAAAACATTCACGCACGTGAGATCCTTGACTCACGAGGAAACCCGACCGTTGAAGTGGACGTCTGGACATGCTGCGGCTTCGGTCGAGCCGCTGTCCCGTCGGGCGCGTCGACGGGAACCCACGAGGCGTTGGAGCTAAGAGACGGCGACGACCGATACGATGGGAAGGGTGTCTTGAAGGCTGTAAAGAACGTCAACGAGATCATCGGGCCAAAGCTGATCGAGTCGGAAATCAGCGCTCTTGAGCAGCGGGCCGTCGACAACTTCATGCTGGAGCTTGACGGAAACCCCCTCAAATCGAACCTCGGCGCAAACGCGATTCTAGGAGTATCCCTAGCCGTCACCAAGGCCGCGGCCGACGAGCTGGGGATCCCGCTGTACCAGTACCTGGGAGGCATCAACACGACAACGCTCCCGGTCCCGTCTTTGAACGTCCTGAACGGCGGCCAGCACGCCGGAAACGACCTCGCGATACAGGAGTTCATGATACTTCCGAAAGGTGCAAGCTGCTTCTCCGAGGGCCTTCGGATGGGCGCTGAGACCTACCACGCCCTTGGCAAGATCCTCCGAGGAAGGTACGGCTCCGGAGCCACCAACGTCGGCTTTGAGGGAGGCTACGCCCCGCCCCTCAACAAGACCGTCGAGGCCCTCGACGCGTTGATGAGCGCCCTTGACGTCACCGGCTACGAGAAGGAGATCGGCATCGGAATAGACGCTGCTGCCTCCAGCTTCTACAAAAACGGCTCCTACGTCGTCGACGGCAAGAAGCTCTCCAGCGGTGAGATGGTCGACTTTTACTCAGACCTTGTAGCGACCTACCCCCTAATCGCCATCGAGGACCCCTTCGAAGAGGAGGGCTTCGAGGACTTCGCAACCCTGACCGCGAAGCTCCGCGAGACGATCATAATCGGCGACGACCTCTACGTCACCAACGTCGAGAGGCTAGCCAAGGGTATCGAGATGAAGTCGACAAACGCTCTCCTCCTCAAGCTCAACCAGATAGGAACCGTCTCCGAGTCCTTCGATGCAGCTAGGATGGCCTTCAGAAGCGGCTTCAAGGTTATGGCGAGCCACAGGTCCGCCGAGACCGCGGACTCGGCCCTCGCCGACGTAACGGTGGCCCTGGGTGCTGAGATGCTAAAGACCGGAGCTCCTGCCAGAAGCGAGAGGAACGCCAAGTACAACCAGCTCCTCCGGATCGAAGAAGAGCTCGGATCTGCCTCCACCTACGCTCAGATCTGAGGTGCGGCAGGCTCGAAAGGTCTACAA
>DUKF01000089.1 GCA_013329455.1 Methanotrichaceae archaeon
CTCGTTCAGCTCAACTCCGAGGTCCCGGGCAAATCCCGACAGTGGCACGTGGCCGATGTCGACGAAGAGGGCATCTACCGGAAAGTCCTTTGAGCCCCGGAAGGGAGGGTCCAGGACGATCTGCGTCAGGAACTCGCCGCCCTTCACCGCCAAAACCTCGGTCTCGTTGATGACCTCGATCTTATCGTTCTCCTGGACCCGTCTCATATTGACGGGTTCGGGCCTCAGCTTTTCGCCCCGATAAATGATGTAGACTTTCTTTGCGAATTGGGTTAGAAGAAGAGCCTCCTTGGCGGCGGAGTCCGAGCCCCCGACGACGGCGATGACCTTGTCCTTATAAAACGCACCATCGCAGAGGGCGCAGTAGTGGACCCCCTTACCAGAAAACTCCTCCTCCCCTGGAACCGCGAGCTTCCTCCACTCGGTCCCAGTGGCAAAAATGACGGTCTTGGTGTGGAGATACTCGTCCCCAGAGAAGACCTTGAAGCACCCCTTATCGCACCTCTCGATCCGGTCAACCTTCCTTTCGATCGTCTCCACAATGTAGTCCCGGAGGTGGTCTTGGAGCCTCTCCGTCAGATCCAGGCCACTTATCCTCTTGAACCCCGGATAGTTTGCGATGTCGTCTGTGGAGATTATGGTGCCGCCTAGGGTCTCTGCCACCAGGGCAGTCTTAATCATAAGACGTCCGGCGTAAATGGCAGCGGCAAGGCCAGCGACTCCCCCTCCCACGATCACAAGGTCGTACATCTCCCGATGCATCTCGACGATCTTGAGAGCCTCCCGGATCCTGTCCGGCTTGTAGCCGACGATTACCGTCCCCTGGATGTCGATGACGGGAACGCCCCGCTGGCCAGACTTTTCAACAAGATCCGACCTGGCTTCGGGGTCCTCGATGACGTTTCGCTCCTCGAACTCGACATCGTTCTCTTTCAGGAACTCTTTCGCCTTCTTGCACCAGGGGCAGTTTGGCATAGTGTAAACGGTCACGTCTGCCATTATCTCTTACCCGAGTATTCCAATTCGGCCTTCATGGCGCGGGTCCTTGAACGGTTCGTTCTGCATCCGGTTCAATTGCAAAAATGTTTTTGGGCGACGGTGCCAATGCTTCGGAGTCACCATCAACCAAGGCGATCCCGACTCGGAGTCAATTGGCAGAGATGACCGGCTGAAGCTTTGGTGGTCGCTGTCCCAGGTCCCGGTCGAGCATGTAGAGAACGCCGATGCCCCTCTCACCACTGACCATCTTCACCTTCTCGACGATCTCGCTGGCGTTAGCCTCCTCTTCCACCTGCTCTTTTACAAACCACTGGAGCATGTTGAGGGTGGCGTGGTCCTTCTCCTCGGTCGCCAGATCCACAAGGCCGTTGATGAGCCCTGTGACCTTCTTCTCGTGGTTGTAGACGGCTTCGGCGACCTCGAGGGGCGATGCCCACTCGAATTGGGGCCTATCGATGGCCAGAAGCTCAGCCCTTCCACCCCGCTCGATCACGAAGTCGTAGATCTTCATCCCGTGCATCAGCTCCTCTTGGGCCTGGACCTTCATCCAGTGGGCAAAGCCTGGTAGGTTGGTGGCCGAGAAGTAAGCAGACATGGATAAGTAGAGGTAGGAGGAATAAAGCTCCCACTTGACCTGCTCGTTCAGAGCTTTCGTCATCTTCTCGTCAATTGCGGCCATTCGTCACCACCTACTGGTTCAGCTCTCCTCAAAGGCGTCTTTGGCAGCCCCGCACTCCGGGCAGGTCCAGTCGTCGGGCAAATCTTCAAAAGCGGTACCTGGAGCGATCCCCGAATCGGGGTCGCCCTTCTCTGGATCGTAGACGTATCCGCAAACTGTACACGTATATTTCTTCGCCATTAATCTCGCCTCCTGGACAAGACTCAAATCGATGGAGGTAAGCTAAAGGGTGATCTGGGTTCGACGCCGCGTAAAACATGCCCAATAATACAACACTGTATTCTCTCTCCCGAAGTATATAATCCTTTGGATCAGAGGGACATGCAAAGCTCAGGCTCGAGATCTCCCATCCTCAAATGTAACTTTCCAGGGTCTTTTTTATCGTGCCATTCAGGTCGGATATCTTTGAATTATATTTCGCAAAGTTGTCTCCGAAGGTCGAAGCCTCTTCTTTGTAGAATATCCCGAGGGGTATTGAAGCGTCGGAGTTGTAGTCCCATTCCCTAATCTTCTCCTCCGCCCTCGCATCGTCCAGAGGATCGTGGTCCTCGAGGGTGTAAACCCGCTCATTGTAATACTCGTACATGTTGAAGAAGGTGGCACAGACCTGAAGGACGTCGACGAAGGAGAATCCCTGGTGGA
This sequence comes from Methanotrichaceae archaeon, assembly GCA_013329455.1. Lineage (GTDB taxonomy): Archaea > Halobacteriota > Methanosarcinia > Methanotrichales > Methanotrichaceae > Methanocrinis > Methanocrinis sp9297u. The sequence continues at coordinate 2,321 of DUKF01000089.1, forward strand.
GGATCGCCTCTCTGAAGATATCCTTGAGAAGCCCTATGCCGTGGGAGTAGCCTCTGGCAACGAAGGTTCCGCCGCTGGCAAAGACGATCTCCAGAGGATTTATCGGAGGTACCACCAAACCCGCAGGGGTTGACCTGCCCTTGAACCCCGAAGGCGAGGTCGGAGTGTATTGGCCGGTAGTGAGGCCATATACCCGGTTATCGTGGATTATCGTCGTTATATCGACGTTCCTTTTAGCGGCGAATATCAGGTGGGCTAATCCCTCAGCGTAGGAGTCACCGTCTCCGGAAAAGCAGATAACGGTGAGGTCAGGGTTTGCAAGCTTTATCCCGGTGGCGACGGGGATCGGCCGGCCGTGGATCGAATAAAAACTGTTCGCGTTGACGTAGTCAACTATCTTTGCGTGGCAGCCTATCCCCGACACCAGGACGACGTTCTCCAGGGGCACCAGCCCCTCCTCGTCCAGCTCCGCCAAAACCGGTTTTATGGCGTTAAGGATGGCAAAGTTTCCGCAGCCAGGACACCAGGTGATGGGCACCTTTGTGCCCAGATCTTTGGGGTTCATCTCGTCACCTCTAAAAGCCTCTTTTCAAGGTCGTCTACGGAAAAGGGCCTCGCATCGTACTTCAGAATCAAATCGTCCGCCTCGAATCCATGACATCGGATGAGTCGGGCGAGCTGTCCTGTGGAATTCGTCTCGACGCATATCGTCCTCTCGACACCCATGAGGGCCTTTTCGAATTGATGGGTCGGGAAAGGATTGAGGACCACCGGCTGAACTACCCTGAGGCCATGCTTTTCGCCCAGCTCAGCACATACGCCCTTGTTTGAGCCCCAACAGAGAAGAGCCGTAGAGGCATACTTTGAGCCATAAGTTTTCACAGCTGGCAAGCCCACCAGCTCTTCAATCAGTCCCTTTTCCTTTAGGAGAGACTTGTCTTGGACGGCCTTGATCTCCCCAGCATCCTCCGTCGTAATCCCAGACTCGAGGTGGGCGTAGCTGTTTGCCTTCATCACGGCCCCGGACCTCGGAGGGAAGGCTAGGGGGGATATCCCGTCTTCTGTTCGGGCGTATCTTCTGTACTCGCCCTCGCGGTTCCAAAAAACGGGTCCGATCTCGGGGATATCTCTCGCCTCTTCCAAATTGAAGCTGTAGGCGGTCTCG
>DUKF01000108.1:0-123 GCA_013329455.1 Methanotrichaceae archaeon
GCTGTCGTAGGCTGCAACAACCCGAAGGTTCAGCACGACTACGGCCACCTCAACCTCGTCCGTGAGCTGATCAAAAATGACGTTCTGGTCGTGACGACTGGCTGCAACGCCATCGCCTGCGCC
>DUKF01000108.1:216-3038 GCA_013329455.1 Methanotrichaceae archaeon
CGGGCCGTCTGCGAGTCTCTTGGAATCCCGCCGGTCCTCCACATGGGCTCCTGCGTCGACATCAGCCGAATCCTCGTCCTGGCAGCGGCTCTTGCAAACCATCTCGGTGTAGACATCAGCGACCTTCCGGCAGCGGGCGCCGCACCAGAATGGATGAGCGAAAAGGCTGTCAGCATCGGAGCATACGTCGTCGCTTCCGGGGTCTACACGATCCTGGGGACGGTGCCTCCGGTCCTCGGGAGCTCTGAGGTGACCGATGTCCTCACAAAGGGCATCGGGGACGTCGTCGGCGCTACCTTCGCCGTCGAGCCTGACCCCTTCAAGGCGGCAGGCCTGATGATCGATCACATCGAGGGGAAGAGGAAAGGGCTCGGGCTGAAGGCCTAGGCCCGATCCCCTTTTGCCAAGGAGTTGAGATAAAGACGAAAGAGATCTTGGTAAGGCCTGAAAGGTGCATGGGATGCCGCTCCTGCGAGATCGCCTGCGCCGTCGAGCACTCTGATAGCAAGAGCCTCTTTGGGGCCGTGGCCGAAAAGCCGGTTCCAAGAAAGAGGCTCTATGTCGAGTTCGTCCCTGATTACTCGATCTCCGTTTCGATGGTATGTCGTCACTGCGAGAACGCGCCCTGCGTCTCGGTCTGCCCCACTTTCGCCCTCAGTCAGGACGAGATCAGCAGGGCAGTGACCCACAACCCGGAGGCCTGCATAGGCTGTTGGACCTGTGCATCCATCTGCAACTACGGCGTGATCGGCAGAAACAAGGAGCAGAGGATCGCCATGAAGTGCGACTGGTGCCCAGACCTGGATATTCCCGCCTGCGTTGCCGCTTGCCCCACCGGGGCTCTGGTGTACACAGAGGTGGAGGAGTTCTCCGAGTCGAAACGTGCCGAGGCCGCTTTGAAGCTGGCGAGAGGAGTTGTCGCTGGCGAGAGCCGGTGAGAGGCAGGAGCTTCCCGCCATCTTTTTTTGGTATCGAGTACATCGGAGATTTACGTGTATCTTGGAAGGTGCATCTCATGCCACCAGTAGCGAGGCGAGGTCGCACCGTGCAACTTCGTATGTCACATCAAAGCTCTCGCCCAAAAGGCGTCCTCGGTCTCCTTCGAGGCTGAAAAGTGCACACGATGCGGAGTTTACCTTCTGGCCTGCCTTTCCGGCGCCATCGATATCGGCTCCACCTCAACGGTCCACAAGTGCGATCTGTGTCCTGAGGGGAAGGTTTCTGCCTTCGTCCTCACTTGTCCCACAGGGGCCCTAATTTAAGGAGACAAGGAGGATGCAACAAAAGAACCTGGGAGGAATGTGGCGAAAAGGTTGCGGTATTGAAGAGAGGGGGAGAGGAAAAAGCCCCCTTGCCTTCAATCTTTGATCCCTTGACTTATTTTCTGAGCACCTCAGAGGACGGCTTCCTTGAACTTCTCAAAGCCGATCTCGTCGATGAACTCGCCGAGCCTCTGTTTCTCGGCGTTCGCTTTGTAGTATCCGATCACCTTCTCGGCCAGCGCCAAAGCCTCGTCGTCCGAGAGCTCCTCAGCCAAAACCTGGCCGAGCCTCGGCTTTCTTGCGGCGTTTCCGCCGACAAGGACCCGCCAGCCCTTGGCGGTGCCCATGAGTCCCAGGTCCTTGACGGCGGGCTCTGCGCAGGAGTTGGTGCAGCCCGAAACCCCGATCTTGAACTTGGAGGGCATCTCCATCCCGTGGTACTTCTCGTCGAGCTTTAGGCCGACGCCCACCGAGTCCTGAAGGCCGCGCTTGCAGAATGTCGTCCCAGGACAGATCTTGACGCTCCTGACGCATAGGCCGATAGCAGCGCCCGGCTTCATCCCAAGGTCTGCCCAGGCGCCGTCGATGTCCTCGGGCCTGAGGCCCACGATCGCTATCCTCTGGGCCGAAGTTATCTTGAGAGCCGCTGCGTTGTACTTTTCTGCAACATCGGCGATTCTTTTGAGGCTCGCAGGGTCGATTATCCCGCCCGGTATGTGGGGGGCTATGGCGTAGGTCTCCTTGTCCCTCTGGAGGATCGCTCCTTTTTCCAATAGGTCTTTGGCCATGTTTTTCAAACTCCTGATGATTTATTTTCGGTTTTTACTACCTATTTAGTTTGCATTTTACATGTAAATAATTTATCAATCGAGAATAGAGGATTTTATACTAGACCGCGAAGTTTCATCCGTCTCCATCCAAAGGTTGTACATCTTGGAAAAAAACTTTGTTCCAGCTCGGGAATCACTCGCTTTCAAGCTCAGCCAGCGCCTCTGGCGGTAGCGACTTCACCACGTCGATCTTCTTGACGCAGTGGGTCTTAACCCCGTACTTCTTGGCTATCGGCCTCAGGTCTTTCATCGAGTACTTCCCGGCGATCTCTTCAGCATCCATAAATTCACTTAATGCTCTGAGGATATTTAAACATTTTTTCGAGACTCGCATCAACCTCGACAGGTTGATATGGGATCTATGAATGAAGTAATATCGGGTGTTGAGTATGAAACTGAAATCTATTTTTCTGGTTATTGCCCTGGTCCTCCTCTCGGGATGCGTCCAGAAGGAGGCACCTGAGCTGGCAGGAGATGAGGGGCCTGAGGAGCCCGAAGGGTGGACGCCCGACGGCAATGTTGCAGATGGCGAGTACTTCGGAAGCGCGATCCTCTACGGTCCCGAAAGCCGCGGCTACTCGGGAGGAGAAATGGAAGTCTTCTGGACGACCGACGACGAGTACCTCTACATGGCTCTCAGGGGCGAGACCGACGGCTGGGTCTCGATAGGATTTGATCCCATCGAGTGGATGAAGGACGCCGACGTCATCATGGGGTCAGTCGACGGGAT
>DUKF01000108.1:3044-10124 GCA_013329455.1 Methanotrichaceae archaeon
AGTCGAGGACCAGTACTCGACAGACAGCTACGGCCCCCACATGCCTGACGAGGATCTCGGCGGGACAGACGACATACTGGAGTTTGGAGGTCAGGAGAAGGATGGCCAGACGGTGATAGAGTTCAAGAGAAAGCTGGATACCGGTGACCAGTTCGACAAAGTCATTTCGCCGGGCCAGAATCTATCCATAATCTGGGGTATGTCAGATTCCGGCAACCTCCAGAGTAGCCACAACGTCGCCCGGGCCGAGGGAAGGCTCAACCTCGGAGAAAAGGCGAGCGTCACCCCCACGACCGCGGCCGCCCTCACCACTGGCGAGCGTGACGGGATCCTCTTCATCTGGGAGGAGGAGAGGATGGCCGAAGACCTCTACCTCGAGCTTTACAAAAATGTGAAGCTTCCAATCTTCCTGAACGTCGCAAATTCAGAGCAGATCCACATGGACTCGGTCAAGGTCCTGATGGACAGGTACGGCCTGAATGAAACGGTGCAGGACGGGGACGGGGTTTACGCCAATGAAACCCTCCAGAAGATCTACGACGATCTCTTGGTATCGGGCGAAAAGTCCCCTGAAGACGCCCTCAAGGCAGCGGCCTTGGTGGAGGAGACGAGCGTCCACGACCTCGAAATTCAGATCAGCGACACGGACAAGCCGGAGATCATATCGGTTTACGGAGGCCTCCTCATGGGCTCAGAAAAGCACCTCAGATCCTTCGTTAGAGCCCTCGAAGAGCGGGGGGTCGAGTACTCGCCCCAGCTCCTGAGCCAAGAGGAGTACGACAAAATCGTGAAGGCGTGAGAAGGGAGGGACGGTCCGGCCACTCTTCTAAAATGAAGGGCGGCGGTCAGCTGGCTGGGTGGGCGGCATGCGGTGCTGCCCTTCCCCAGCTCGACCCGACTGCCACCATCAGCCCTCTGACGTTTTTTCTCCTTTTTTCGAATCGGTTGAGTTGGGCCAGACGTAGCAGAGATCTTTCGGCTCGGTCCAGCCGAAGGCCGAGTAGTGATCCTCGTTCTTTCTCAGAAGGTTGGACCTGTGAGATGCGTGAAACTCCTCGGACCCGAACCACGAGGGCAAAAAGCCCTCTTCTTCGGTCTCATACTTCCGGCGCAGCTCATTCAGCTCAGATCCTCCCATCTCCCGGTTGGCGGCCAGGATCTTCTCCTTGCAGGTGTCCCTGTAGCCCCTCCCAATCCACTCCTCGCAGATCACGACGCCGTAATAGGCGAGAGCTTCGGGGTTTTTGGCCCACATCTTCCAGATGGGGTGGTTCTTCCAGCGGCTTTTGCCGTCCCGGCATATCCTCAGAAGGACGAGGGCCTCCGACCTCTGCTTTCCAAGCCTCTGCCTGTCCAGCACCTCGGCAGACTTCTTGAAATCCGGGTAGGGGAGAAACGTTTGCATCTATCAATCCTCTGAGCTTTGGCTTTCCTACTGGCGGTGAGGTGGTGGTCCAAACTATAAATGCGCTATCGATTCATCCTTTTGAAAATAGATTCTAATCATTTGCAGAAAAGATCGAAGATGGTTTCTTTTGAACTTCGACGGCCCGAGAAGAAAGGACAGAATCGAGAATCTCAGCATCTAGAAAGGTGATTAGCCGGTCGCAGAATATCTTCTGCAGGCAGATTTTGATGATTCACGAATTTCAGGGACGCGATCGATTATCGGCCCAGATGGTGAAAGGTTCTTTCATCCAGGAACTTCAGCTTTCTACTGACTTTGAGGCCCGCCCGTTCCGGGTCAGGTACTCGTGGATCGAACTTGCGGCCCTCCGGCCCGCGCCCATCGCCTGGATCACCGTCGCAGATCCGGTCACGATGTCGCCTCCGGCCCAGACCCCTTCGATGCTCGTCTTTCCGGTCTCGGGATCTGCCTCGATATATCCCCACTTGTTCAGCTTCAGACCCTCGGTATAGCGAGTCAGCAGGGGGTTAGCCTCGGTTCCGACGGCGATTATGACGAGGTCGCACTCGATCTCGAACTCGGAGCCTTCGATTGCGAGCGGCCTTCGCCTTCCCGAGGCGTCCGGCTCGCCAAGCTCCATTTTTATGCACTCCATCCCCACAACCCGGCCTACGTCGTCGCCCAAAAATCGGGTCGGGTTTGTGAGCAGAAGAAACTCGATCCCCTCCTCCTCTGCATGGTGGATCTCGGCGGCCCGGGCCGGCATCTCCTCACGGGATCGGCGATAGACTATCCGGACGGTATCGGCGCCAAGTCGCATCGCAGTCCTGGCTGAGTCCGTGGCGACGTTCCCCGCCCCCAGGACGACGACGTTTTTGCCTTTGGGGATTGGGGTGTCGTACTCGGGAAATAGGTAGGCTTTCATCAGATTTGCACGGGTCAGATACTCGTTCGCCGACATTACCCCTACCAGATTTTCGCCTGGGATGTTCATGAACCTGGGCAGGCCCGCCCCGACCCCTATGAAGATCGCACCGTACCCCTCCTCAAATAGCTCATCAATGGTTACGGTCATGCCGACGACGGTGTTGCACTCGATCTCTGCGCCCTGCCTTTCGAGGGATTCGACCTCGTCAGCGACGATATCCTTCGGTAGCCGGAACTCGGGAATCCCGTAAACTAGAACGCCACCGGGCTTGTGGAGCGCCTCGAAGATCGTCACCTGGTGCCCTTTGGCGATCAGATCCGCAGCGACTGTCAGGCCCGCAGGTCCCGACCCGACGATAGCAACCTTCTTTCCGGTCGGCTCGGGCTTTGGCGAAACTTCCTCGATTCCCTTCTCGCGGGCGAAGTCGGCGGCAAATCTCTCGAGGTTTCCTATGGCTATCGGCCGTCCCTTCTTTGCGAGGACGCATCTTCCCTCGCACTGTGACTCCTGAGGGCAGACCCGGCCGCAGACCGCAGGCAGTCGGTTCTTCTCCCAGATCTTCTTTATCGCCTCATCGACCTTCTCATCTTTTATAAGCTGGATGAATGCGGGGATATCGATCTCCACGGGGCAGCCTTCAACGCAAGTGGGCGACTTGCACTGCAAGCATCGGGACGCCTCCTTTATCGCCATCTCTTGGGTGTACCCGAGGGGAACCTCCTCGAAGTTTCTCCTCCTGAAATCCGGTTCCTGCTCGGGCATGGCGACCCGGGTCTTCGTCTCTGTTCCATCCTCGTTATCCGCCATAGCTCCACCATAATTCAAATATCAAGCAAGATCAAACGACGAACCGCTGAGCCGCCAACTGCCGAACCACAATCGCGCTTTACAGGTCCAGCTTGCACCTGTGAGCCTTTGAGCTCTCCTTCTCCTCCAACTGATAAGCCTGAAGACGCTGCATAAGCTGATCGAAATCGACCTTGTGCCCGTCGAACTCGGGCCCGTCGACACAGGCGAACTTGTTCTCCCCGTCGACGGAAACCCGGCAGCCGCCGCACATCCCAGTCCCGTCTATCATGATGGGGTTCAGACTGACAAGGGTTTTAACTTTATATGGCTTTGTGATCTCGGTGACGAACTTCATCATTGGGACCGGCCCTATGGCGACCGTCAAGTTCACAGTCTCCTCTTCGAGGACCTTTCTCAGGATGTCGGTGACAAAGCCGTGATGGCCGCGAGATCCGTCGTCGGTGCAGACGAATAGCTCGTCACAGACGGCTCTCATCTCCTCTTCCAGGATGATAAGGTCATCAGTCCTGGCCCCGATTATCCCGATGACCCTGTTTCCAGCCCGCTTCAGACCCTGAGCGATCGGGTGGAGCACCGCGATCCCGGTTCCTCCGCCCACGCAGACGACGGTCCCTACCTTCTCAAGGTGGGTCGGCTGGCCCAGGGGGCCGATGGCGTCCTGGTAGGAGTCGCCAACCTCGAGACTCTTGAAAAGCTCCGTGGACTTGCCGACAACTTTGTAAATTACGGTTATGGTCCCGCGTTCCGGGTCTGAATCCGCCATGGTGAGGGGTATTCGCTCTCCTTTTTCGTCGGCCTTGAGGATCACAAACTGGCCCGGCTTCGCCTTATGGGCGATCAAAGGCGCTTTTATCTCGTTTAGAATCACTGTGCCGTTGGCCATCTCCTTTCGCTTTACAATCTTAAACATGCCAAACCCACCACCTTCCCATCTTTCCACTACTTCGAGTCAAAACTAACAGAACAACCTTTCGGCATAGATTATTTATATAATTGCTAGCATCCAACACCGACAATCCGCAACTCTGTTTCATTTCTGGTTAGTTTCATTTCTGTTTAATTTATGGGTTTCAGGCTTCATCCGATTCACCTGCCAGAAGAACGTATCAGCTCCCAGAAAAGACTTTTCGAGCCAAGAGTGTGATGATGATAGAGATTGCATGCCGTTAAAACAAATCCAATTTAACCAGGTTTGGAGATTGGGGAAAGGGTGTTGGGCAAAAATGATCGGTCAGTGATGCGCGATCGCGCACGATTGTGATTCTGGCATATTTCAAAGAAATCCCAAGCCCGTCTCCATCCTCAAAAGAGCAGAAGGGCAAGCTAACCGTACGGCTTTCTTAGAAGGGCCTTTGGCCTGCCATCAGGGCGATGCAGAGGTATTGCCAGACGACGTGAACCCTGTTGAACCCGGCATCTCTCCACCATACGGCCTTCTGGCTCTTGCTCGTGTAATAATGGACCTCTTCTTTCGACCTGAGGCTCGATACGAAATCGCAGAGATCCGGATCCTCGATAAGAGCCTTCTTCGCCGACATAATATCTTCGAACCAGCCGATCATGTCGCTCTCCTCTTCCGTGTAACCCTCGACCGCGATCAGCCATCCACCCGGACTCAGAATATTAAAGCACTTCTCGATGGCGGTTTTGTAGCTATCGAAGTCGAGGTGCTCCAGGACCAATGTGGAGACGACGGCGTCGTACCCACTGGGGCCCAGGTCGAGGTCCCAACACTTCGCAGCGAGGTCGCACGCCTTCGATCCGATCACGGAGCCCGGCGATATCGCCTCGATCTTTTTTTCTGCCACCTCGACCATGGAGGCGGAACCGTCCAACAGAAAGATCTTAGCGCCCAAAGATCTTTTCAGGATCGCGGCAGAGGCGTTCCCGGTGCCACATCCGAGGTCCAGAACCTTTGGGCTTTTGCCCAGGAGATGTTCCAGTGTCATCGCCGTCATCTCTATGGCGGTTTCGTACTCCGGGACGACCGTCGACTGATATAGGTCGTAGGCGGCAGCGTGACGATCGTAACATCGGATGGTGGAGTCTTCGGGCATCTTCGATCCCTTTTCTTAATTCTACTACTTTCGATTCTTTTCTTATATCCGGTCTTTGCCTCCGCGCCTCTCGGCCAGGTTCAACCGGATGAAGATGAGGGGTGCGATGGCTGCAGACCACAAGCCGATCAACGCGTACCGCAGGTAACGCAGGCTGTAGCTGACAAGGTCCGGATCCCTGGGAAAGATCGAGCCGAGTCCGTGCCAGAGGACGATCACGCCTGCCAAGCCCACGACGACGCGAAGAAATCGCTTCCAGTATCTCCCGCCAGCGTCAAAGCCGCCACGGCTGAAGAGCCAGATGTAACCCGCCCCAAGGCCGAATAGGGCTCCCGAGGGCGATACCAGCGCCTCGAACTCGAATGGTTCCAGGTTTCCGATCTCTGGAAGGTCTGAAAGGGCGTTGGCAACCCAGGCCTCTGGAAGTTGATAGTTCCCTGTCAAGGCCAGGACCAACCAGCCGAGGGCGATCATTCCGATGGACAAGAGGAAAACGGCACCGATCTGGAAATCCGTCCTTTGGCCATCGAACCAGGATTTGACCCTGGCCTCTTGAGATATAAACAGCCAGATCCCGACAGCGCCGAGAACCCAGCCCAGGAGGACGTCGAGGTAGAAGTGGACGCCCAGAACCAGGCGGGATAGGCCGATCACGAAGATGAGGGGGATGACGAAGGCCCAGATCAAGACGCGCCTGAAGGTGGCGGCGATCAGGCCGAAGATCGAGGAGGGAACTTGAGAGTGGAGGGAGGGCGCGCCAAAGTATGTCTCGGCAGCCAACCCCTGGACCCTTGCGTCGTACCAGTAGGGGCGCGGAAGGTGGATCGCCCATTTGAGGATGACGTTGGAGCCGCTGGCGAGAAGTAGCATAATCCCCACGCGAAAGCCCAATGACGCGTCCACGGCCCAGTAGAGGATCGGCATCGCCAGGAGGTAAAATTCCTCGCTTCCCATCAAGGTGAAGAGCTTCATCGGCGCAGAGATCCAGTCTCCAAGGCTCTGGAGCCACAGGATCAGGTCCACGCCGTCGTTCAGTATCGGTTCTATCATGACCCTCCGCCACCTCTATGGCACGTTCTCAAAGTTGGTCAGGTTCTCCAGCTCTTTTTATTTTTCGCCCGGCGCTTCCAACTGTCGATTCCTGTTCGCCCAAAAAGGGATAGAGAAGGGAAAAAACGCCTAAAACGCCTTGCAGCTTGCTGCGTGGTGCGCTTTTTGGCCATAACCCTGAGGTCGATTCTATAAATCTTTTACAGGAATAGATTCTCCCCCACTCATTCTTGATAAGTGGTATCCAGCGATTATGGCCTTAAGAAAATATTGCACCCATTGGATATATCCGCCAATTCTTTGCGTACCTCCCATTCTTTACAAATGGATTCATATACAACCTCACTCGATAAAACGAATAGTACTAAAAAATATTTTACAGGAATTGATTCTCCCCACTCATATTTGATTTTACTATTTAACTCGTTTTTAGATACGTCGAAATCAATAAGGTCGGTGATAATTTCTTGATCGCTAGAAAACTGTATTACCCGAGGTAATAGAACATCACTAATTCGGTCAAGGTCGTGTTTAACTACATCGTAATATTCTGACAGTTTTTCATCATCCCGCTTTGTTAATCCTTCCAATTCCTTCGCCAATTCTTTCATAGCGGAAATGGTACTTTTATTGGGCTTGTTCCTGCCATCCATTATATTTGAATACGTTTTATTTTGAATTGAATACCCCGCAGCTTGCTGCGGTTGGGATGGTCAAGAAAACGACTTAAGGATTGTTGCGTATTCTGTATGGATGATCGAGCTGATAAAAGCGAGTCATTGCACATATAAAATTCGTTATCATATGGTTTTTTGTGTCAAATATAG
>DUKF01000210.1 GCA_013329455.1 Methanotrichaceae archaeon
CTACTAGGGACTGTTCGATCTTGAGAGCCTCGTCATAACATGCGATCGCCTCGTCAAACCTGTCGAGGCTGTAGAGGGCGAGACCCTTGTTGTACCAGGCAGCATGGTAAAGGGGATCGATCTCGACGGCGGCATCGTAGCATTTGAAGGCCTCGTCGTACCTTCCCATGCTGCTGAGGACGATGCCTTTGTTGTACCAGACATCGGTATATGAGGGATCAATCTCTATCGCTTGGTCGTAACATTGGAGGGCTTCCTCGCGCTTTCCCAGGTTGTAGAGGGCAAAGCCCTTTCCGTGCCAGGAGGCGATGTCCGATTCATTGATCTTGATGACGAAGTCGTAACATTCGATCGCCTTGGCGTAACTACCCATGCCGCAGAGGGCTAGCCCCTTGTTGTACCAGACGTCTGCCTGGGCGGGGTCGATCACCAGCGCCTCGTCGTAAGATTCCTCGGCCTCCCCGTACCTTCCAATGCTGTAGAGGGCAAGCCCCCTGGCGCGCCAGAAGTCCAGGTCGGAGGAGTTGAGCTCGAGTGCGCGGTCGTAGCATCCCACGGCCAGGTCATACTTTTCCAGGCTGTGGAGNNGGAGGGCAAAGCCCTCGCTGTACCAGACGTAAGCGTCTGAGGGATCGATATCGAGCGATCGGTTGAAACAGCCGGCAGCCTCATCAAACCTTCCCAGGTCGCTGAGGATGTAGCCCTTCAGATTCCAGGCATCCGCATAGCCCGGATCGATATCCAGCGACTTGTTGACATAAAGAAGAGCAAGTTCGTAAGATTCGCCGGAGTAGAAGCTTATGGCCTTGCCGAGCCAGCCTCCTGACTGATCCTCTCCCAGGGTTGGAGATGTGCAGACCAGAGCGAAGATCAGGATTGACAGGGCCCAGCGCTTCATGTCCAATTAAATCATTCTATTTGTCGATATATCTTGTGGTTTGAAAGACGAAAACTTGGAGACTTTAAGACTCGTAGGATAGTGATCGATCAGAGTTTTCAAGGAAGCAAGCACTGCAGCCCCTCTGGCGCCTGAGGACGGCCTGCTATAAACCTGCGTATAGAGTACTGAAACCAATTTCGCCCGGCCTTCGGGCGAGAGCTTGATTATTTCCGCATCGGGGCCCCGATCTCTTCCAACCTCTTCATCATCAAATGAGCGTCCTTTCCGGTGCCGTAGTAGTCCTCGACGAGGACGGCTTTTGCGTAACCGAGTTTCACGTAGAGGGCGAGAGCCTCTCGGTTTTCGACCGAAACCTCGAGGAGAGTGGCCCTGGCCCCCTGAGATACGAACTCCTCTTCAAGGGCCTCCATGAGCTTTTTGCCAAGGCCCTCTCTGCGACGTTCGGGCAGAACGTCAAGGGTCACCACCTTGCTCCACTCTCCGTTCACAAAACCCATGACGAAGCCCGTAACCTCGTCGTCTTCGGCCACCAGAGTCGTCGCCTCATCCAGGAGGAAAGACGTCGTATCGGCTGGGAAAGCGACATCTCGGGAAAAACAGGCTTTTTCTACGGCGAGGATCGAGGGCAGATCACGAGCCTCTGCCCTCCTGATCCTCATCTCTTCTCTGATACCTCTTTGATGACTTCGGTGTAAGCCCCAAAGACCGAAGGTATGTCGATGGTGCCGACGACGTCGACGATTCCTATCGCCGCTATCACTTTTCCGCTACGATCCACTATGGGGGCGACCGATACTGGTACGCCCTTGTAAACGCCGCTTTTGGGAACGGTCCTGATAGGCTTTCCAGACTTCATCACCTCTTCGAGAACCGGTCCCGAGTACCCATCGTCGAGAACCTTCCCCTCCTCGATCCTGACACCCGGGACTTCAAGGCTCCTCAGGGTGACCGGAAGTCCCAGGATCTGGTTTACGGCCAGCGCGAGAGGGGCGAGGTCTAACGACCTCGACTTCTCCGATATTACCAGCTCAGCCATGGGAGGAATTCGGGCTCTAATTGTTGATATAGTCTGCCCCTCAGTACTTTTTCAGGAACCTGGCCTGGAACCCGTGGTACTTGGCAAACCCTTCCGAGTCCTTCTGGCTCAGGGTCTGACTGTCGAAGGAGACCATCTCCTGGTCGTATATCGCGTCGGGCGACTTCCTGCCGACGGCATAAGCCCTTCCGCAGTGAAGCTTCATCTTGACGACTCCGTTCATCCTCTTCTGGCTCTGGTCGACGAAGGCGCACAGGTCCGCGTAGAGGGGATCGTTGACAAGGCCCATGTAGGCGAGTTCCGACCATGCTTCGTCCACCATCGCCTTGAACCTTAGTTCGGCCCTTGAGAGGACCAGACGTTCCAGGTCCTGGTGGGCCTTGAGAAGGACGGTGGCCGCCGGGTGCTCGTAGTTCTCCCTGGCCTTGAGGCCGAGAACTCGATCCTCGATCATGTCGGTCCTGCCGACTCCGTGCTCTCCTGCTATTTTGTTGAGCTTCGCGATCAGCTCAATTCCGCCCATCTTCTCGCCGTCGAGGGCGACGGGAATCCCCTCTGAAAACTCGATCTCAACCTTCTGAGGCGATAGATTCCTTTCCGGAGACTTGGTCCAGGCGTAGATCTCCTCTGGAGGCTCATAGAAGGTGTCTTCGAGAAGACCGCCTTCGATGCTTCTCGACCATAGGTTCTCATCTATGCTCCAGGGCTTCTCCTTGGTCACGGGTACATCGATCCCATGATCTCTCGCGTAATCGATCTCCCACTCACGGCTCAGATCTAGGTCACGCATCGGAGCCACTACCCGCAGGTCCGTCGCCCTGAAGATCGCCTCGAACCTGAGCTGGTCGTTGCCCCTCCCCGTGCAGCCATGACCTAGAGCGTCAGCGCCCAGTTTTCTTGCGATCTCCACCGTCTTTCTCGCTATAAGGGGCCTTGCGATGGCCGTGCCAAGGACGTAACCCTCGTAGGAGCCGTTGGACTTAATGGAGGGGAAGATGTAATCTTTCACGAACTCCTCATTGGCGTCGATGACGTAATGCTCATCGCTCAGCTTTTCGGCCCTCTCGTTTCCCCTCTCGATGTCTTCCTTCGGCTGGCCGACGTCCGTCAGGACCGTTATCACCTTCTCAAAGCCGTAACGCTCTCGGAGGAGCGGGACGCAGACCGAGGTGTCGAGGCCTCCAGAGTAAGCGAGCACGATAACTTCAGACAATTCAATATCACCCGGGGCCTACTCGGTGCTCAGTTATTTTAACTCTACGGCTTTGATCGATCAATCGATAACTCTATAACTTCTCGGCCGAGATTGGTCTTGATGACCTCTCTACTGAAGACCACCGCCCTGACGGTGGACTACGACCGGGATCAGAGAAGGCTCCAGGCCCGAGGAGCTATCTCGATGCTGGTCCAGCCAGCCCTGAACAAGATCAACCAGAGGCTGGCCGAGGAGAAGCCCGCCCTGGTTAGGGAGGGCGACATAGTCGCTTCCACCTGGCTTCCGCCGATCTCCAGCGGCCCCTTCAAGAGAC
>DUKF01000191.1 GCA_013329455.1 Methanotrichaceae archaeon
CAGCCGCTCCTCGGCGTTCGGGAGGCCAAACCTGATCTCCTCCTCGAATCTGCTCCTGATGGAGTCGTCGAGAAACTCTATCTTGTTGGTGGCTGCGATGGTGCAGACCCCCTTCCTCGAATGGATCCCATCCATCTCCGTGAGGAGGGCGTTCACCACCTCCGAGACGTCGCCCCGAATGTCTTGGTACCTCCTGTCCAGGGCTATGGCATCCAGCTCGTCGATGAAAATTATGCAGGGTGCCATCTGCTCTGCCTTCTTGTAAAGGCCATGGATCTGCCTCGACCCCTCTCCCACGAACTCGCCGATGAGGGTGGTCGCCTTTATCGGGATCATGGGAACCTTCGTCTTACCGGAGAGGGCCTTTGCCATCATCGTCTTGCCTGTGCCGGAAGGACCGTAGAAGAGTATGTTTCTCGGAGCCCACTTGCCGAAACGCTCGGGCTCTGAGAGGAAACTCTCCACGATCTTCATCTTCCGTCTGGCCTCCTTCTGGCCGACGACGTCCTCGAAGCTGACCTCGCTTTTGATCTTGGCAGCATCAGTCTTCTTCCGCTCCACCACAATCTTGGTGTCGGACCCCACCACAGAGACGTGAGGATGGGCCCTTATGACCTTGAAGGCGAAATCGGGATAGAGCCTTCTGTCGAAGAGGTAACACCCTGGCCTCACCAGCTCGCCGTACCACTGTTCGCGAGCGTAACGCTCGAAGAGACGGGGGTCGGCGACCTCGGGATAATCCTGAAAAACGCTCTTGAGAGGATATCCTGCCGGTCTCAACAGGACGTATCTTGCTCCCGACGTCTTGCTTCGTTCCAGCTTGCCGCCAAGCTCCTTTGTACCGGTCTTCTGGATCGATCGCACATTCCTTATCTCCAGCCCGAAGATAGTTAAAGGTATTGGCCTAGGTTCAAGGTCTCAATTCGAGACCTTCCGATAGTAATTAATACAACCTCACCCTACCTCACAGCCAACTGGCTGAACATGATGAGGTGAGGATATTCATGGGAGAAAATGGAGTTGCAATCATACTGATGATCGTAGGGTTCCTGGTCACGTTCATGCTGCCACTGTACGCCCTGGCAGCGATATTCTGAAAGTGCCCGCGCCAGGCGGTCGCGTCGGGAGCCCTTCAGAGTTCTTTTTTTTGTAAGTATGGCACTAGCTGAAGCGCTTGGTGGCTTAATCCCAATCATTTCAGAGAAATTCATCTCCAATCAGTCGATTATATTTTATATTAGGGGAGTCTATACCTCTCGCCATTGAAACGGTGGCGGGTCGCGATGAGCTACACCAGAACAGAGGTCAAGATATTATTGCTGATTTTCTGTTTGGTGCTCATACCCGAAACGTCGAACTGTGCCGAGGTGAACGATCTCTGGCTCCTTATTTCCAGCTACGAAGACATCGGAATGACCGTGCTGGATCTGGCCTTTTTTTTGGCGACCCACGGCTACGACGCCACTCCAGAGAGGTCCTACGTGACGGTGGAGTTCTCGGACGGGACTATGGCTTATCTGACTCCCAACGGGGGAGAACCGAGGCTGGCAAACCTCTGGGCAATGCCGCCGGATCTCGCGTCGGGACCGGTGATGATCATCCTCCCCGACGCCATACAAAAGAACGTCACATATAGCAAGACGGAGAACAGCGACTTCATCAAAGACGTGACGAGAAAGGTCATATTCCCGGTAACGCCCCTTGGAATGTGTTATGACGGATCGAAGAAGCTGGCTGATACATACAGAAGTTTTGATTATAGAGTAAGGTATATGTATGATCCGAGCGAATGGGATTGGCAGGGACACCTATGGATTCTGGTTGAAGATCCAGAGCACCCCGATCGCTGGCTGGCTGTTGATAGCTACTATGGGGTCTTGAGAGATGATGACCAGTATTACTCCGCACCTTACAGTTTCGACGACTTCGAATACCTGGACTCCATAAACCCGAAATGGAGATTGGTATGATCGGCCCCATCGGATCCAACCTAAAATTATCGAGAGGTTCAACATGACGGAAATTGGCCTTAAAATCGTCAGGTTGCTCAGCACCACGGCGATCGTATCGCTCCTCCTGTGCCTTGGTGGGTGCGGCGCTGACCCCGAAAGCATAGAAGAGAAGTTATTTGATCGCACCGATCTGAGGCAAGCTGATTTGTCAGGTCTCGATCTCAGCGGCGCCGAATTGAACCAGTCAGACCTAAGAGGTGCCAACCTGCAGGATGCCGACCTACGAAACGCCTACCTAATTTCTGCCTGGCTGAGGGGCGCTGATTTGACCGGAGTAAAACTCAGGGGAGCGGACCTGACCGGAGCGGACCTCTCCGGCGCGATCTTTACGGGCGCAGACCTGTCAGAGACCACCCTCTGGGGGGCGAAGATGTCGGAAGCCGTATTGACTGAGTCGGATTTGACGAAAGCCGATCTCACCTGTGCGGACCTTACGGACGCTGACCTCACCGGTGCAGAGATGACGAACGCCAGGCTCTTTCGGACCGATCTGTCCGGCGCGACGATGGTGGACGTCTACCTGATCGGCGGCAACTTCGTCGGAGCACACATGAGCTGGGCCGACATGAGTAACAGCTACCTGAACAGGGGCCAGTTCTCGAGAGCCGAATTTTACGGGACCGATCTCTCGGGCGCCGACCTTACCGATGCCGACTTTTCCAGGGCGTACATGATGAGGGCCGAACTCTCAGGGGCGAACCTCAACTGGGCCCTTCTGGCGTACGCCGACCTGACCGAGGCGAAATTGATCGGTTCAAGTTTGCGCGGGACAAAGCTTCCCTATGCAGATCTTACCGGTGCAGATCTATCCGGAGCGGACTTGACCGACGCTGATTTTACTGCTGTTCGCCTGGTCAAAGCGAACCTGACCAACGCCAGGATGGGGCGGGCTTATCTACAGGGGCTCGACCTTAGAAACGTGGATCTGAGTGGAGCATACCTAAAGAACGCCAACCTCGACCGGATATACCTCACAAACGCCAACCTGAGTGGGGCTGATCTTCGGGAGGTGACCTTCACAACGGTGGAGATGACAGGAGCGGACCTCTCCGGCGCCAACCTCGAGAACGTCAGGTATGATCAGTTCACCCTATTATCCCTCTCAAAGACGAAGATGAACGGAACTGTGATGGGAGACGACCTAGAAAGGGATCTGGAGTCCCTGAACCAATAGGGAACTTTGCCTTTTGGCCAAACCGTTCGATTGTCCTGCGCTGGTTCGGGATCTATGGAGACTGAGGGAGAAGAGGCTGAAAGGCCCCTCATTGGTGGGGCACTTTCTCCCCTAGCCAAGATTTCAATACGACTGGGTTTAAATCGATGGTTATCGCACCCCTTCGGCCCTGGATCGCATAAGGTTCGGTCCCGACCACACCACCGCTGATAGCTTCTCCCGAATAATCGCTGTAAAAGTTGGAGAGCCAGCTATTGATCGGTCCGTTGTCTCTGGCGTTGAAATTCAGATTATCGACAAAAATATTGCCTGTAATCAGGTTAGTATTACCCTCGTAAATGTACATCCCGCCGCCACCGTTCTGCTGAATGACGTTGTACATGAAGAGGGTCGAGGTGGTATGATCCAGCACCTGGATCCCGTATTTGCTGTTGTTCAAGATTACGTTTCGAGATACCACGAGATTATCTGATCCCGACACGTGAACCCCATCCCCGCCGTTTTCGCGAATATC
>DUKF01000205.1 GCA_013329455.1 Methanotrichaceae archaeon
TATTCAATTCAAAATAAATTAAAAATCCTCATAAGCTATTTAGGGGATGAAATTTGAAACATTTTCGATGTCATGGTACCACCCGGATGGGAACCTTCAGGCAAAAATGCGGTGCAGGGGATATCCTGAAATGGCAGGTCGCATCTTGAGAGATGAATCGAATTATCGGAAACGTACTCTTCTTCATATCAATCCAGTTTCGAATCGCATATGGTCCGATTTTGATCTGTCCGGTGAGGCACTTTTTGGCGAATTCGTTGGAGGACGTTCATGATTCGGGTTCTGATGGTGGACGATGACCCGAACATTCTTGAGCTCACCCAGATCTTCCTCAAAAGGTCTGGAGATATCTTGGTCGATACAACGGGATCGGCAACTGAGGGCCTGGAAAAGCTAAAAGACAAAACGGACCCCTACGAGGTCGTCATCTCCGACTACGCCATGCCCGAGATGGATGGAATCGCCTTTCTGAAGGAGGTCCGAAACCGAAAACTCGATCTGCCCTTCATCCTTTTCACCGGCAAGAGCAGAGAAGAGGTGGTGATCGAGGCCCTGAACTGCGGTGCCGACTATTACATGCAAAAAGACGCCGATCCGAAGGTGCTCTTCGCAGAGCTGTCTCATCAGATCCGGCAGGCTGCAGACCGCGAAAGGGCCAGAAAGGTGGATCTCATACAGCGAGAACTAGCCATTAAACTTTCTGGGGTAACCTCGCTTTCTCAGGCTCTAAAACTCTGCGTCGAAGCGGCGATCGAGGTGTCGGGAACCGACTGTGGAACCATGTATCTTCTGGACAGAAACTCTGGAAGCTTCATCCTCTCTCATTCAATCGGCTTCTCTTCCGACTTTCTCGAAGTGATATCACAGAGGAGGCGAAATCCAAATACATCGCTCATGGCCAGGGCCAAGAAACCGATCTACATCCGATGTCAAGATAGGGATCTGCCGCTCCAGGAGGAACGAGAGCGTGAAGGTCTGCGTGCCATGGCCGTGATCCCGGTGCAACACGAATCCTGGGCGTCAGCATAGATGTAACCGATCAAAAACGGATGGAAGAAGCCCTCCAAAAGAGCGAGGAGTACTACCGCACCATTTTCGAGAAAAGCAGCACGGCGATGATAATCGTGGATGAGGACGGCCTCGTATCAATCGTCAACTCCGAATCGGAGGCCCTTTTCGGACGCCCTCCTCAGGAGATCGAGGGCAAGATGAGGTGGGACGAGTTCATCGCCGAGAAGGATCGAGAAAAACTCTGGGAGCTTTTTCGAAAGGGGCAGAGAAAGCTAAAGACGACAACCGCTCAACATGAAGCTGACCTTATCGACAGATGGGGCGGCGTTAAGCGCGGCCTTTTCTGGGCCAGCATCATCCCCAGGACGAGGCAGTACGTCGTCTCAGTCACGAACATAACTGAGCAGAAGCGGATGGAAGAAGCCCTGAGGAAGAGCGAGGAGAAGTACAGAACCCTGGTGGAAGACCAGACAGACCTAATATGCCGCTTTTTGCCCGATGGGACACTCACATTCGTCAACGAAGCTTACTGCCGCTACTTTGGTCGAGTTCGAGATGGCCTCGTCGGACAGAGCTTCATGTCTCTGATACCGGAGGAAGACCAACAAAAGGTGCGGGATAAGATGGCATCGCTCTCCAAAGATCGCCCCGTGGCAACCTGCGTTCATCGGGTGAGCCTGCCGAACGGTGAGGTGCGCTGGCAGCAGTGGACGGATCGCGCGATACTGGACGAAAGGGGAGAGGTCTTCGAGTTTCAGTCTTCGGGACAGGACATAACTGAGCGAAAGCTCGCTGAAGAGGCCCTCAAAGAGAACGAAGAGCGGCTGAAGATGGCCGTCGATGGCGCAAACCTCGGGATCTGGGACTGGAACCTGGTCACAGGAGAGGAGATATTCAACGAGAAATGGGCCGAGATTCTGGGGTACTCGTTCCATGAGCTGAAGGATCATCTGGGAATTTGGGACCAGTTAGTACACCCCGAGGATCGGTTGAACGTAAAAAAAGCCCTCCAGGACCACCTCGATGGATTGACTTCACACTGCGAGATGGAACACCGGATGAGGTCTAAAGATGGACGCTGGGTGTGGATACACGGTCGAGGCAAGGTGGTCAGTCGGGACGAGACGGGCCGTCCCATGAGGATGACCGGCGTCATCCAGGACATAACCGAGATCCGAAAGTTCCAGAAAGCTCTGTTGGAGACAACAAAAAGCTGAACCTCTTTTGAAGCGTCACCCGGCACGACCTTTTGAACAGGATCTCGGCGATTGAGGGGCATGCTCAAGATCCTCAGCGAAATTGTGCCTTTGGAATCCACCATGCAGAAATGCGCATCCAGCATCCTGGATCTGGCGGGATCGGCCCGACGCCAGATCGCCTTCACCTGGGACTATCAGGAGATGAGGGCGAATGCCCCCCGGTAGCAGTTTTCGCCGATCCACTGATAGAGAAGGTCTTCTTCAACCTCGTGGAGAACTCGGTCAGGCACGGTGAAAAGACGGCCGATATCAGGATATCGTTTAGAGATCTTGGCGAAGGGGGGTCCTCATCTTCGAAGACGACGGGGTCGGAGTTACCGCCCATCTGAAAGAGCGGATCTTCGAGCAGGCCTTCGGGAGAAACACCGGATATTGCCTCTTTCTCGCGAGGGAGATTTTAGGGATCACGGGGATTTCGATCAGGGAAACAGGTCTTGAGGGCAAGGGTTCGAAATGGAGATCCCGAAAGAGCATTACCGCATGGACGGTTGCTGAAGTTCAAATCCGCACAATCTTTTTATCTCGCCTGACCTTTCGAATCCTCCATGGCGAAACAGGTTCACGCAGCCCACATACTCGTAAAAAATGAGAAGAAGGCAAAAGAGGTCCTCGACAAGATCAGCAAGGGCGAAAGCTTTGCGGAGATGGCCAGAAAGTACTCCGACTGCCCCTCGAGAAAGAATAAGGGCGACCTCGGATGGTTCGGCAAGGGCAAGATGGTGCCTGAGTTCGAGAAGGCCGCCTTCGAGGGAGATAAGGGAAAGGTGGTTGGCCCGGTGAAGACCGAGTTCGGTTACCATTTGATAAAAATTCTAGGTAAGAAATGAGGGGTCGAAGACGACTCGTATCGCTTTTTTCAAAGCCTTCCCCAAGATCAGGTGAAGTCTCGACATCCGACATCTGATAAGCAATGGCAAAAAAAATAGACGAAGACGTGACCCCAACACGAAAAGGGGTAAGGGCCACGGTTCTGTGATCCCCGAGGTGCCCTATTTTCCCGAGGATCGGTCTGGGTCTAATCGGTCAGATTTTAGCTCTGGTTAGGCCAAGATGTAGAGGCTGACCTGGTATCCCTGCGTATAGAGGGCATACCAGACTATCGAGGCCTGACCGCCCTTGCTAGAGTAGACCACCACTGGCAGGTTCTTATCCAGACCGCTGAACGTCTGACTCAGGGATTGCGCGCTCGCAATGCCGTTCGCGCCCATGACCTTCGAGTAGTCGATGTTGACCGCTCCTTCCAGGTGCCCGGCGGCATACTCAGCCGGGCTTCTTGCGTCCACCACCTGGGCGCTCTCGAGCTGATCATTGCTGGCGAGGAGGTCGAGGTTGGGATCGGGGTTGTAAGTCTCTGGCGCCTT
>DUKF01000130.1 GCA_013329455.1 Methanotrichaceae archaeon
AACCTGCTCCAGGAGAAGGGCCTGACCACCGAGATCGCAAACGTGGATAAGGCCGTGGTCACCGACGTCCATCTCGCCTACTACGAGACCTCAGGAGACGAGAAGCAGGATGTGATCGAGCCGATCTACGTCTTCTCAGGATACGCCACAGGCCCTGACGGACAGTTCGAGTTCCAGGAATACATGTACGCCCTGAAGACGAAGGCTGGAAGCACGCCTTTCGAGCTGCCCGACAGGAGCAAGGCCGTCGACAGGAGCAGTGCCCTACCTGAGAAGGGAACTAAGGATGAGGAGTCGAAGACGGTTTCAGCGATCCCCCTCAGAGAGGTGTCGTTAACACCTCGCCTGAGCACGACTCCCCTAAAACAGGTGACCTAGAACCTAGGACCAAAGCTAAGTCGAAATATCCCGGGTCAGAGTTTCCTGGGTAAAAGTGTCGAAAGTCGAAAAGGGGCTCACTCTTACGAGCCCCCAACTTTTTTTTTGGAAACTTAAGGGAAATCTCGAAATGGAGACGAAAATGGAGATGAAACTGAAACTGAAAATCAAACTTTCAAAGATCGCCATCTTTGGGACGGTTCTGGTCTTCGTCTCGATGGCAATGTGTCTTGGGACCGAAGAGGATTCCTCCGATGCCGTGGAGGCCAAACTTGACGAACCTTCGGCGATCGCGGTCATCTCGTACACGACCCACAACGGGACCTTTGCCGAGGTCGCGCCCGAATCCGAGGGCTACATAACTCTCAACAGCAGCACGATGACCTTTCTGAGCCAAATCGCCTACGCCTCCGAGAGGATCGTGGAGATCGAGGACCTGGAGGCAGAGCTCGAAGGCACGGATTATCTGGAAATCTCCTTCGACCAGCCAATCGTCATCGAGACGGTCGAGGGGCTGAACCCCGACTGGTCCCAGGGCTACTCCATCGAGACCCAAAGGATCATAATCAAGCTAGGCGATGCTGCTGACGCTGAGGAGAGGATCTTCACCTTTCACGGGGACGAGTGGCCGACCATAAGGGGCTGGAGGTCCGCTTTGAGCGTAGACTCGATCGACCTATGAAGACTCGTGAATACGGTCGCAATTCACAAGACGGTCCCGGAGGAGGCCGACTTTTGTGAGGGGAGGGAAGAAACGAAAAAAAGGGATTTTCAGGCCCCGGAAGCGGACCTGACCTTCGCCAAGCCTGCCTCCAAAGCCTCCTCCAGCTTTTCTGCCTGGGGGCCACCACCCTGGGCGATCTCGGGCTTTCCGCCGCCCCCGCCACCCACGACCTTTGTCGCAGCCTTGACGATATCCCCTGCTTTCAGGCCCTTTTCTAGGCCGCTCTTGCCGACGGAGGCGACGATCTTCGCCCCGTTGCTCTCGCTTCCTAAAATGGCGACGTAGTCCTTTGCCGAGATCATCGAGGCGGCCTTTATCAGCTCCTCGACGTCGGCGTTCTCGACGATCTGGACGACGACCTTCAGGCCTCCTACCTCGACCGCCTTGGACGTGAGGCCTTCCATCTGGGCCCTCGCTAGGTCCTCTTTCAACCGGGCCGCCTCCTTGCGCAGGTCCTTCCACTCCTCGAAGAACCGAGAGGCTGTCTTGGGGAGCTGTTCGGAAGGGACGCTAAGGGTGTCTGAAGCCTGGAAGAGTAGGTCGTCTCTTTCCTGGCCTCTCAAGACGGCGGCCTCTCCGGCCGCAAACTCGATTCTCTCGACCCCGTCCTGGACCCTCTCGGTCCTGAGGACCTTGATCGGGCCGACCATTCCGGTGTTAGTGCAGTGGGTTCCAGCGCAGGCCTCGACGTCGGAGCCGACCTGAACGACCCTGATGCTCTTTCCTGGAGGAACGCCCCCCTGGTAGAGCTCGAACCCGAACTTCTTCTCGGCCTCGGACCGCTCCAGCCAACCAGTGGATATCGGCACATTCTCCATCACCGTCCTGTTGGCGAATAGCTCGATCTCCTTCAGCTCATCGCGGGATATCCGCTTGTAGTGAGAGATGTCGAGCCTCGCTCTATCCACCGATTTTTGGGCTCCAGCCTGCCAGATGTGGCTTCCAAGAACCTTCTTCGCCGAGTCGTGGATGATGTGGGCCGCGGTGTGGTGTCTTGCGTGAGCGAGCCTCCTGGTCATGTCGATCTCGCCCTCGACCGAATCGCCCGGCTTGATCTCGGCGGCAGCGGCTGCCGACTCCTCCTCGGCGATTTTGTGGAGGACGACTTTTCCCACCGACTGGACGTCGGTGACCCTGAAGGTCTTCAATCCTTTTCGGATCAGGCCGTGGTCTGCGGGCTGGCCGCCCCCTTCGGGGTAGAAGAGGGTCTGGTCCAGGATCACGTTTCCGTCGGCTACATCGAGGACCTTCGCCTGGAACTTCCTCTCGAAGGGCCGCTCGTAGAACATCCGGCGGGTCTCGGGAAGATCGATAGTCACCTCTTCCTTCTCCACCTTCTCGGACTTGATGTGGGTGCTGGCTACCCTCGAGTAGAAGTTGTCGGGAAGGTCGACCTCCACGCCGGCCTCAAAGGCTGCCTCCTGGGCGATCTCCGGCGGGATGCCGTGGGAGTCGTAGAGGGATATCATCTCCGAGAGGGGTATCGTCTCGCCCTTCTTCTTGTAGCCCTCGGAGATTCTCTTCACCAAGCGGCGGCCCTTCTCCAGGGTCTCGGCGTACTTCTCCTCCTCCTGGTCCAAAATCTCCACGATCGTCTCGAGCCTCTCGTCGAGGACGGCGTAGTCGAGTCTGGATAGCTGCATCGAGACGAGCTCGGAGAGGGGGACATCGATCCCGAGGTCCTTCATCAGCCTGAGGGTCCTTCTGATGACGAGCCTTGCGAGGTAGCCAGCCTTGACGTTGGAGGGGATGATCCCGTCACCGAGCATGTAGGCAAGACACCTGGTGTGGTCTGCAACGGCGTAGATCCGCTCGAGAGGCGTTATTATCTCGTCGAGCTTCTCCGCCGAGATCCCTATGTCTGAGGCGATCTTCGACCGAAGGTCCCGAAGGCTCGCATCCTCCAGGTCGACCATCCCCGCAAGCCTGGCATTATGGGCCAAAATGCGAGCTCGCTCCTCGTCAGAAACCGAGGACTCAAGCCCCGCAAGCTCTGATATGTGGTCTACGACGTCCGGGAAGATGGCGTCGTAGATGGTGGGCGAGCCCTTCGAGGCCCAGACGAACCTCTCAAGGCCGTAGCCGGTATCAACGATGTAGTTTGGCATCTTCGAGTACCGCTCGCCCTTGATCTCGTACTCGCCCTTTGCCGAGACCTTCATGTCCATGAAGACGAGGGTTGCAAGTTCCAGCCCCCCCACCATCACCTCGACGCTCGGCCCCGCGTTTCCGCCGCCGGCCCAGGGCGACTCCTTGTAGGTCACTGCGAGAGGATCAGCGAACAGGCCAAGGAGGAGCTCGTCGCAGAGGGCGACCGTCTCGTCCTTCCAGTAGATCTCCTTATCCGGGGTGTTGAAGACGTGGTGGGCCAT
>DUKF01000121.1 GCA_013329455.1 Methanotrichaceae archaeon
GAGTTTCGATTTCGATGAAAATCCACCCTCAAATTTGAGATGGTTACCAAATATGGTGAGAGAATATATAACGCTTCTCGCCTTGGGTCGTAACTACAGGATAAATCGATTCTGCGAAGCTCATTCCCACAAAGGTGGCGAGGCAGCTGATTTGCTCTGCCCCGCCAGTAAAAATGATGGTCTTTGGAGGTCTATTAGGCGTATCTTCAGGCATACTGGCCGAAAGCCACCTCTGAGACCTCTTTGGTCGTCTCGGAATGAGTGTCTGCGATCTTGGCACGAGCCCGCTCAAAGTCCCGGTGGCAGACGACATCCCTCTCCTCTCGGATCGCGAACATCCCGGCCTCCGTCGCCAGAGCTTTCAGGTCTGCACCGCTCGCGCTCTCGGCGGCGTCTGCGATCCGTTTCAGGTCCACGTCGGGATGGAGGTTCATGTAACCTGTATGAATTGCCAGAATCGAATGCCTGCTCTCCTTGTTCGGCAGGGGAACGTAGATCAACCGATCGAACCTGCCGGGCCGGAGAAGGGCCGGGTCGAGCATGTCGGGTCTGTTGGTGGCGGCAATCAGCTTCACCTCGCCTCTGGGGTCAAAACCGTCCATCTCCGCCAGAAGCTGCATGAGGGTCCTCTGGACCTCGCGATCGCCGCTCGTCGCCCCGTCCATCCTCTTGGATCCGATGGCGTCCAGCTCGTCGACGAATATTATGGCGGGAGCCTTGTTCTGGGCGAGCTCGAACAGCTCCCTCACCATTCTCGCGCCCTCGCCGATGTACTTCTGGACGAGCTCGCTTCCCACCACCCGGAGGAAAGTGGCCTCGGTGCTGCAGGCTACGGCTTTCGCGAGAAGGGTCTTTCCGGTCCCGGGCGGACCGTATAGGAGAACGCCCTTCGGCGGCTCTATCCCCACCTTGATGAAGAGGTCGGGCCTCTTCAGCGGCAGCTCCACGATCTCTCTGATCTCCGAGATCTGGTTGTCAAGCCCCCCTATATGGCTGAAATCGACGTCGGGAGCATCCTCGATCTCCATGCCGAAGATCGCGGGATCGTGGGACGAAGGGAGAGCGAACATGACCGAAAAGGACTGCTGGTTCAAGGCAACCCTGGTTCCGGGCCTGAGGTCTCCCTCGATGAACTGAGAAACGTTGACCACAAATCGTGGGCCGGTGCTGCTCTTGACCACTACCCGGTTGTCGTCCAGAACATCCAGGATCGTGCCTACGACCAAGGGGCCAGTCCTCAGACGCTCAAGCTCGCTTCTTAGCTTTCTAACCTCGCGCTCGAACTTGAGCTTCTGGTTCTCCATGACGCGCTTTTCGCCCTCCACCTGATCCTTCTGCTCTCGAAGAGCGAGGTTTCGCTCTTCAAGCTGGCGCATCCGGTCCATCAGGTAGCGCGAAAAATCAGCGCCGACTCGCGATTCGTCCATGGGATCTCCAAAGCGTATTTAACGTTGACTGCTATTAAACTTTTCCGAGATGAGCGAATATGCAGTGTGAGATATGCGGTACAGAAGTCTCCGACAAGCCAAGAAAAGTGGTAATCGACGGATCTGAACTGCAGGTCTGCAACAACTGCGCCCGGTTTGGAGAGGTCGCAGACAAGTTTTCACCTGTACCCAGAAAGGTCGTCCCCAAAGAGCGAGTCTTCAGAGCACCGCCCAAGCCTAGACCCCGTCGCGACGTGTATAGAGAGATGCCAGAGCTAGTTCCCGAATATGGCCAGATCGTGAAAGTGGCGAGGGAGAGGATGGGCCTGACGCCGGAGAAGCTGGGAATCAAGATCAAGGAGAAGGCATCCTTGATCAGAAAGATCGAACGGCACGATATCGTTCCCGAGGACTCAGTGAGGATCAAGCTCGAGAGGGAGCTGAACGTAAAGCTGACCGACAAGGTGGGCGACGAGGAATGGAAGTCGAATCGGGGCGGAAGAGGCCTCACCTTGGGCGACATCGCCTCCATCAAGAAGAGATGATCGCCGAAGCGGCGAAGATCTTGATAGGAGGCGGGACGGTCGTCTATCCCACCGAGACCATCTATGGGATCGGGGCGTCGATCTTCATACCTGAGGCTGTGGAGAGGGTCTTTGAGATCAAACGAAGAGCCCTCGCCATGCCGCTGTCGGTTGCAGTCTCCAGTTTCGAGATGATGGAAGAGGTCGCCCGGGTCGATGAAAAAGACCGGCCCCTCCTTCGAAAGATGCTGCCTGGACCCATCACGGTTCTCGTCGAGAAGAGCCCAGACCTTCCCGACCTCGTCACGGCAGGATCGCACCTTGTGGGGATCAGGTTTCCGGATCATCCCGCGGCGCTCGCTCTGGTCGAGATGACAGGCCCCATCACCTCCACGAGCGCAAACCTCTCGGGCCATCCACCGCCCGCAAGCGTCGAGGAGCTGGACCCGAAGATCGCGAAAGACGTCGATTTTGTCCTAGATGGAGGAAGATCTCGGTTCGCCCGACCATCGACTCTCATCGATCTTGGTGCGAGAAAGGTGATCAGGAAGGGGGCGGGAATGGATCAGGTGAGGGAGTTGATAGGATAAACGTCAGAATCAGAGATTTTATCCAGACCATCGACGGCTGGATATTCGCAGTCGTCGACTACCACCACCCCGAAGGGATCAGGTGCATGCTCAGGTACGTTCCAGACCCAGAGGGCGAGAGGACCGCTAAGGGAGTCAGATACCGAAAGGTCGACTTCGAGCAGGCCTACGAGTTTCTCCGAAAAGAAAGGCCCGACTACGTCCAGGACGTCCACGTCGTCCCCGAGGAAGACGTCCTGAGGCTCTACAAACCGGAAAAGGAGCTTCCAAAGGTTGCGGAACAGGACCTGCGAGTTGGAAAGATAGTCTCAGTCCTGATGGAGAATGGGATCCCCCAGGAGAGCATGGGGATAACAGGCTCGATGCTGGTGGGGCTTGAAGGGCCCACCTCCGACATAGACTTTCTCGTCTACGGAAGCGACTGGTGGCGGGCAAGGGACGTCATAGAGAGGGCCAAAGAGAAGGACGAACGNNGTACCAAAGAGAAGGACGAACGAATCCAGGACCTGGACGATGCCACCTGGGATAAGATCTACGAGAAGAGAGTCCCGGAGATCAATCGCTACGAGTTCGTCCTCCATGAGAGGAGGAAGGGAAACAGAGGGCTTGTGGACGGAACTTACTTCGACCTTCTTTTCACCAGGGACTGGGACCAGATCAGGCCGCCTTTTCCTCCGGGGAAGAAAGCGGGACGGCGAAAGATCGAGGCCGAGATCCTCGATGCAGAGTTTGCCTTCGACAACCCCGCGGTCTTCGAGATCGACCACCACGAGATCTCTGAGATCCTCTGCTACACCCACACCTACGCAGGCCAGGCCCTGCCGGGTGAGCGAATCGAGGCCTGCGGCGTCGTTGAGGAGACGAGGGACGGCAAAAGGCTCGTGGTGGGAACTACGAGAGAAGCAAAGGGAGAGTGGATTCGATCTCTGACCCTTCTGGAGAAGGCCTCTTCAAGATCGTAGAGGGGCTGAAGAAGGCCTGGAGGCTCGATGTCGATGTTGAAGTCGAGATCTCAGAGGAGCCTTTCGTCCTCGGAAGGACGGTCCAAGAGCGAGACGGCTACAAAATATACCTCTCCGAACCCGAGCCCTACCCCCTCCTACGCGAGTTTTACCACGTCCTTTTCGATGAGAAGGTGATGAAGCGTCACATCGGCTCAGGATGCGGTTTCTGCACAAAGATCGTCCTTGAAATGATGAACGTCCTCGTCGACCTGGGAATAGAGAGGATCATCTACAGGACAGACCCGGAGATATTTCCCGCCTACTTTCCGACGGCGAGGGCGAACCTGGACAAGATCGCAAGGTGCGGCGTCCTCTCCTTCGACCCCACAAGGACCGTCGCCTACAACCTCTACTTGGAGACGGCGATAAGAGAGCTTTATCCAGAGCTGAGGGACGACTACGACTTCTGGTCGAAGATCGACCTTTCTGAGGAATTGAGAGCCGAAGTGGAATCGGCCTTGGCGATCGCGGGCGAGTTCGTCAGGGAGAAGCCATCCACCTGGCAGGAGATCTCTCTTGCCGCGGTGGTCCTATCCTGGCCGATCTTCGGGGCAGACGTTATGATAATCCAGTCCAGGGACGAGTTTCGGATAGTCTGCAACACTGACCACATCGAGGCCAAAAGGAAGGTCTCGGAGATGATCACCCGCCTCAAGAACCTCTCACTGGACTGGCGTAAGAGTGGTGGCACCGCGGAATAGAGAATTAGTTAAGGCTTGAGAGATCTGAAAGACTAACGTTTGAAGGCTTAAAACTTACTCCGAAGCGAAAGAGGTTCAACATGTTATTCGAGGTCAACCCCTTCGACATAGAGATTGGACGGTACAAGGTGATGCTGAACCTGGCCGATGCGAGAGAGATGGGCATGAACGCGGGCGATCGGGTCAGGGTGAAGGCGAAAGGCGCCTCCCTCACCGCAATTTTGGACGTCACCACTCAGATGGTAGGACCGGGGAAAGTTGGCATATTCACCGAGGCCCACCAGAAGATCGGGGAGGCGAAAGAGGTGGACGTCGCTCCAGCGCCCAAGCCCGCCTCGGTCAGCTACATCAAGAGGATCATGGACGAGGAGAAGCTCACTGAAGACCAGATCAGAACGATCGTCCAGGACATCGTCGACAACAACCTGAGCGACGTCGAGAT
>DUKF01000040.1 GCA_013329455.1 Methanotrichaceae archaeon
CGGAATGGGGAGGGTTGGGTTCGCGATGGGCATCTGGTGCCCCATCCTGGCGTACTCGTTGGCCGGGATCGCATTTCTCGGGCCGGTGGAGATGTGGGCCCTTTGCCGCCACTGCCCCCACTACGCCAGGGAAGGTTCGCGACTCCGCTGCATAGCCCCCAACCCCTTTCCAAAGCTCTTCCCTTATCGTCCCCAGCCTCTGAACAAGCTCGAAAAAGCGGTCGTAATCCTCTTCTCGCTCTTTTTGCTCTTCTTTCCAGCTCTGGTCCAGGCTTATGGGTCATGGTTTTTCTTCAATAACGGGGCAAAGTTTGGGCAAGTCGCGCTCCTGGGAATGGTGGGGGTCAACCTGGCAACGGCGATGGCGGCCCTCCAGTTCGGTTACATCCTCACCTGCCATTTCTGTTCCAGGTGCGTGAACTTCTCCTGTCCTCTCAACAGGGCGCCGAAGGCGACCGTCGAGAAGTACCTGGAAAGAAACCCGGTCATGTTGGCAGCCTGGGAGAAGAGAGGGCGCGAATAAGAACAGCGCGAGCCCTGAAGCGATCTGGATCAGGCTCAAGATAAAAAGGGAAATTTGGATTTGGAAAGGTGGGCAGGGTTTTTCGCCCTACCAGCCGCTCTCTGCTTTCCAGGAGGCCTCTTTGAATACGGTGCCCGGATACTTAACCTCAGAGGTGAGCTCTTCGGTTACCAGGCGGTACTGCCTCTGGTTTCTGTTGCCGCGACGTTCGAGCACTCCGTCGTAGTACATTCGCGAAAGGTATGTCGATACCGTACTGAGCTTTATGTCGTCGGATACGGTCTCATACCGATCTCTCAGCTCGTTCGATGAGAACCAGGATTCTGTAAACTCTTCCCTTACGAAAATCTCCAGCCGGTCTCTGAGGGTCCTGATGTTTTCAGGTTTCGGCTCGGCGACCACCTGGACCTCATCCGCCTGTTCTGAGAAGATGCCAGCTGCAGCCAAGAAATCGATGATCTTCTCTCGAATAATGGCACCCTCAAATACGTGCGTCGACTTCATGCCGTTGTCTTCGATCTCGATCTTGACCTTCATTGAACACACCCTCTGTCCTAGGGGGACCTCTGCTGACGGGACTCCAGCTGCGCTCTACATAATATTGGAGATGGAGAAGCCCGACTAACAGATTGAGGGAACAGTTATTGGCGAACCAGGACTGAATAAGGTAGAATCCCTGATCCGCCCACCCCCTTCATTTTAACCCTTCACTGTAATTTATGTTAATCGCGACGAGTGATGAAAGGCGAACCAAGATGAGAGCCGTCTCGGAAACTCCATCCTGATCCGCCCAACCCCCTTCAATACGCTATCTCCCTTACCAGCTACGTACACAATTGTGAACTTGGAGCCCGGGGGACCAAACTCGATCCCAACGTCGCTCCAAAGGCAGAGTGAAACCCACGATCTCGGTCTCCCCTTCACTTCCCCTACCAATGGTGAACCATTCGCCCCCTTCAAAGCGAAGATCCCCCCTTCATTGCTATGTGATCAGACAGGATGCGAATTTACTTCTGCCAACATCTCTAGTGTTATATTGGTATATAAACTTTTCTGAGTGTAGGGAGTTGTAGTAGACCGATAAAAGCCCTTATATTGGGTTTAATTTCAGATTAAAACCTAAATAATCGTTTCACACATGTTCACAAGA
The DNA here is from genome assembly GCA_013329455.1 of Methanotrichaceae archaeon. Classification (GTDB taxonomy): domain Archaea; phylum Halobacteriota; class Methanosarcinia; order Methanotrichales; family Methanotrichaceae; genus Methanocrinis; species Methanocrinis sp9297u. The sequence goes on from DUKF01000040.1 coordinate 1,674, forward strand.
CTCGAAACTGGTTTGGGAATTAAATAATTCAAATATGAGATAATTCATGATCATCCGCGGAATAAAAATGATCGGAATCGGAAAATTTCACCATCCTCCTCCGGAAAACGCCGAGTGGACCGACAAAATGTCCCATCACCGTGACCTAAGAAATTAAAAAGGGGTTTGCCAAGCGCCGATTTTACGCGCCACGAAGGTCGTTGGTGAAGGGCCCTTTAGAGATGCCTTCGTATCTCCGACCGCCACTGCACTGGCGGCAGACCCCTGAGATGGGGTCAAAACATCGCGCGCAGACGAGCCCCCCACAAAGCTGGCAGGTAAAAAGCTTGCCCGCCCTGCCGCATATGCTGCAGATGCCCATCAATTCCATGATATCAAGATGCCTGATACGGTTCGAAGTACTCCTCCACCAGCCAGTCGCCGATCTCTTTCATGTACTTGCGCTTCCGCTCATCCTCTAAAGCGGCCTGGTAGATCTCGGATAAGTCTTCGTGCATATATATCCCACAAGCTAGTGAGAACCCATTTAAACCTGTCGCGCGCCTGAAGGCGCACGTTCCGGCGGCGAAAAGCCCTTCGGCGGAAGACCAAGGTCCCCATCTCCTCAAAGAGGCAGCTCTTCAGTCCTTTCCCTTCTTCCAAAGTATCAATGCCACGTGTTTCGAGTCAAAAACGCCTTTCAGCTCTCCCGCGTGGAGAGGGTGGTCTCCGCAGACTAACATCATCGTTCTTCTGGGAATTGCTGCCGCGAGATCTCCCAAATGACCATCGATCGCAGATGCTGCTTCTCTGACGTCATCGATTCCTCCACCCAAATGCGCGATCCGATCGATCCCGATGAAGTGGGCGACGAGGAGCCTTGGATCCGTCTCAAGAGCCGCGAGCGAATGAGCCAGGATCTCTCGGTCGAAATCCCGGACGCTCAGGCTTTTGGGAACGCCCTCAACCATGCTCACAAAACCTTCGAAGGTCCGGGCGCCCTCCTCCTCCATCACCACCGCAGATATGACGTTCTCGGAACTTGCCCATTCCAGAAGGCTTCTTATCTCAGATTCGGAGGCCTCGCCGGTGTTGCTGATCCCGTGATTGTGGGGCATGAGGCCTGTGAGGATCGAGGCGATGGCCGGGGTGGTGGAGGGGGCTACACACTCCGCCTTCAGGAGAAGACCTCCTCCTGCCATTGATCTAATCTTCGGAAGGTTCTGCTCCAAAGCTTTGTAGAGGCCGTATCCCAGACTGTCAACGATCACCAGGACTACTCTGTCACAACCCCACCCCACCACCTCGTCGATGGGCCTCCCGTCGATGGGAGGAGTTCT
>DUKF01000201.1 GCA_013329455.1 Methanotrichaceae archaeon
GCCGCCAGAGAAGAGGTGCCCGGAAGGCGTGGATATCCAGGATATATGTACACCACCCTGGCTATCCAGTACGAGCGTGCGGGAATCATCACCGGCAAGAATGGGTCCATCACTCAGTTCCCCATCCTCACCATGCCCGGTGACGACATCACTCACCCGATACCCGACCTCAGCGGTTACATCACCGAAGGTCAGCTTATCGTATCTCGTGAGCTTCACCGAAAGGGCATCTACCCACCGATCGACATCAGGCCTTCTCTCAGCAGGCTGATGAACTCCGGTATCGGTGAGGGTCACACCCGAGAGGATCACAGAGCGGTATCTGACCAGCTCTACGCCTACTATGCAGAGGGCTGCGATCTGAGAGGCCTTGTGGCCATCGTCGGTAAAGAGGCTCTCTCAGAGAGGGACCGTCTCGTCCTCGAGTTTGCCGACGCCTTCGAGCGGCGGTTCGTCAACCAGGGCAGAGATGAGGACCGGACCATCTTCGATACCCTGGACCTCGGCTGGGATCTCCTGAAAGAGCTTCCCGAGACGATGCTCACGAGGATCGACGACCACCTCATAAAGAAGTACCACCCCAGGTACAGGAAGAAAGAGTGAGATCATGCCCGTAATCCCTGGGACGAAGCCGACTAGGGCAGTCCTGATAGCTCTCAAGAGGAGGATCAAGGTCGCTCAGAGTGGTCACGCGCTTCTGAAGATGAAGCGTGACGGCCTGATGATCGAATTTTTTGAGGTCCTCAACCAGGCGAGAACGATCAGGCAGGAGCTAGTAGAGGACTTCATCAGAGCTCAGCAGAGCCTCAACATGGCCAAAGCCTCTGAGGGCACCCTAACGATCAAGAGCGTCGCCTTCGCCCTCCAGAAAGAGCCGGCTGTGGAGCTGGAAAGCAGGAATATCATGGGCGTCGTTGTGCCGAAGATTACGGCAGATTCTGTGCAAAAGCAGATGTTCGAGCGTGGATACGGCATCATCGGTACGAGCGCTGCCATCGACGAAGCTGCTGAGGCCTACGAGAGCCTTGTGGACAAGATCATCACCGCTGCAGAGGTGGAGACCGCGTTGATAAAGCTAGTGGACGACATTGACAACACTAAGAGACGAGTGAACGCTCTGGAGTTCAAAGTGATACCCGACATCAACGATACCGTGCGGTTCATCGGCTTCGCTCTGGAAGAGATGGAAAGAGACAACCTCGTCAAGCTGAAGATGCTCAAGGGCAAGTCCCAGAGAGCCGAGAAGGCCGCAGCTGCCAAAAAGCTGGCAGCTGCAGCAGCGGCAAAGTCCAAAGCTGCATAGGCATCTTAACGGCGTTAGCGTATGCCCAACGTGCTTGAACGAAAGGCAGATGAGTGGTTTGGAACCCCCGAGAAGAAGGCACGACTGCTACAGTGGCTCGTGTACATCTCGAACCTGTACGTGCTCTTCGGGGTGTTCGTCCTCATTTACGTTCTGTACGGCGATCATCTGATCGCCCTCTGGAACTCATTGAGGTAGAGATGAGAGGGAACCGTGGGTCCCACCAGATCGGGGTCCAGGTTCGCTCAAATCCTATTTTTTTCGCGATTTTAAAAAAAAGTTACAAATTTCCTCATCCGTCTATGACTTTTGATGAGGCAGCGACATCTTTGAGCTGGGCCATCCTGTAGCCTGTAACTACCTGACGTTTCCCTGATATCGTCTCATCGAGATCAATGTCGCCGGTGTCGACGAGAAGGCGGGGCGTCTCCTTCAGCTTGTGAGGGGTGGCGACGATTATGAGGTTTTCAGGGCCCGCTTTTCGGAGGACTTTGGGGCTGATCTGTTGGCTTCCCCTTCCAAGTACGAAGCCCTGGGCGCCGATGGGGCTGACTATTATCTTCGCCTTTCCTTCTTCTTCCAAGATTCGGAGCAGGTCACGTTCCGAGGCGTCACTACAGATTATCTGGCCGTCTTGGACGACGTCGACCCCAAGAAGGGTCTTTTCAACGTCCAGAACTTCGGCGATCTTGGCGGTGGTGGTCCCCGCCCCGAGGATGTAGACCGAGCCGTCCCGCATGAACTCCGAGGTGAAGATCGCTATCTGGAGTTTAAAATCGTCCTCATCGTGGCTGGCGTAGATCTGTTTTCTCTCCTGGACGAGGACCGGTTTGTAGGGGGTCTTTGCGATGCCGTAGATCTTGGTGTCAAGGGTTCCTGACCTGTACTTCTCCTCGTCGACGTCTACGATCTCCGTCTCCCTCGTGTTGAGATCTCCTTCGAGGTATCCTCTGATCAGCTCTCCTGCTGCTTGAGGGCTTATGGCGAAGACCCCTGAGTGCATCTTGACGCCGGCAGGTATCCCGATGATGGGGATATCAGATTTAATGACGCCCGAGACGTCCCGAGCGGTCCCGTCGCCACCGCAGAAGACGACCAGGTCAGCGCCGTTCCTGAGAAAAGATCTGCAAGCCTCTCTCGTGTCCTCAGCGCTCGATTCATCTGAAGCTCTGTGAACGACCTGATATTCGAGGCCGCATCTTCGAAGCGAAGACTCGCCCATATTGCCGCTGGCGGCAAAAAAGAGGGCATCGATCCCACGGAGTTCCTTCAGAGCCGTTTCGGCTCGGCGGGGGGCGACCGGCTCTGCGCCCCTCCGCCTTGCCTCCTCAGCGAGGCCGTCAGTCCCCTTGAGGCCGACTGCCCCGCCCATCCCGGCGACGGGGTTGATCAAAAACCCCACCTTCTTCAGGCTCTCCATCTCCTTTCAGAACTTAGAACTTGGGAATCTTCGCCAGGGACTGCTTCACCAACTCTTCTGGGTACTCGTAGTCTTCGAGGTTGCCAGAGAAGTAGGCGTCGTAGGAGGAGAGGTCGAAGTGGCCGTGGCCGCTGAGGGAGATGACGATCGTCTTCTCTTCGCCGGTCTTCTTGCACTCGATAGCATCGTCGATGGCCGGCTTTAGGGCGTGGGATGCCTCCGGAGCTGGGAGGATCCCCTCGGTCCTTGCGAAGGTGACAGCAGCCTTGAAGACCTCGTTCTGGTGGAAGGACTGGCCCTCGATCACTCCGTCGTGGACGAGGTTGCATAGAAGCGGAGCGTCGCCGTGGTACCGGAGACCTCCAGCGTGGATCGACGGCGGTATGAAGTCGTGGCCCAGGGTGTACATCTTGAGGAGGGGGGTCAGCCTTGCAGTGTCTCCGAAGTCGTAGGCATAAAGGCCCTTGGTCAAAGTCGGGCAGGCTGCAGGCTCGCAGGCTACCATTCTGATCTCCTTTTTGTCTTTCAGCTTGTCGGGAACGAAGGGGAAGCACATACCCGGGAAGTTGGAGCCTCCGCCGACGCAGCCGTATATGACGTCGGGATAGTCGTCGACCATGTCGAGCTGCTTTTTAAGTTCCTGACCTTCGACGGTCTGGTGGAGGAGGACGTGGTTCAGAACGGACCCCAGGGCGTAATTGGTGTTGTCGTGGGTTGCGGCGTCTTCGACGGCCTCGGAGATTGCGATCCCCAGGCTTCCGCCGGTGTTGGGGTGCTCTTTGCGGATCGCCCTTCCGGAGTTGGTAAGCTCGCTGGGGCTTGCTACGCATTCTGCGCCCCAGACTTGCATTATGCTCTTTCTATAGGGTTTCTGGTCGAAGCTCGCCCTCACCATGTAGACCCTGCACTCCAGGTCGAAGAAGTTGGTGGCCATGCTGAGGGCCGAGCCCCACTGGCCAGCGCCGGTCTCGGTGGCGATCCTCTCGATCCCCGCCTTCATGTTGTAGTAGGCCTGGGGGACGGCGGTGTTGGGCTTGTGGCTCCCGGCGGGGCTTACGCCCTCGTACTTGTAGTATATCTTAGCCGGGGTTTTGAGATGCTCTTCGAGCCTGTGGGCCCGGAAGAGGGGGGTCGGCCTCCAGAGCTTGAGGATCTCCCTGACCTCGTCTGGGATGTCGATCCACCGCTCGGTGCTCGCCTCCTGCTTTATCAGCTCCATCGGAAAGATCGCTTCCAGGTCTTTCGGTTCGAGGGGCTTTCCCGTCTGGGGGTTCAGGGGCGGGTCCAGGGGCGTTAAAAGATCGGCGGCAACGTTGTACCACCGCTTTGGCATCTCTTCTTCATCCAGCAGTATTTTAGTTTGCAATGGTCAACCCTCCAGGAAACGTAAAAGTTGATGTACTCTTATGTGCATCGTGGTAATAATCACAGCGTTATTTAAGGGTTTTGGGGTATGAGGTCCAACGCACTCGATAACATAAATATCAGAAATAAGTGCTTAAGATATCGGATATTTCCGATACTCTAAGCTCCTATTTCCTCCTAAATTTCTAATCTCAGTTTCATCCTTCATCCACCAATATTGTGCAAAAGCTATCGCCAGCGATCCAATAATCGCCGTTATAGCCACCGGTGGCTTTTGCCCGGTTCACCAGTTCCCCGTCCGGACAATTGACCACGTCGAGCCAGAGAGTAATACTTGATACGTCTCCTATTGCCAGGTGGGTCAATGTCCAGTTGGCGCTGCCAGCGGTCAGCTCCGTCGGCCTTATTGAAGAGTCGATGAAGCTTGACCTCTGAGGGAAAATATCTTTTATGTAAACGGGACCTATTGCCCTGTTTCCGTCGTTTTCAACTTTGATTACGTAACGGGCTATGCTGGATATCTCGGAACAGTTCAGGTGATCGATCTCACCAGTCTTTGTCACGTTAAGATGAGGCCGATCGTACTTTGGAACGCCCGTTAAGATGATCTTTCGGTGTACCGAGTAGTCTCCTTCGTACTGCTCGTCCATGTTGATTTCGTAGGATCGTGGACCTCCATCCGCATCTGTACATTTTCTGTCGACCAAATTTTCTGTTTCATCTCTCAAAATCACGCAGTCTCCATCGTTGTTCCAGATTTCCACACCAAGTCCCATGTACAAATCCGTCGTGGAGTTGCGCCCGTGACCACTATGTACTTTCACAATAGCGCCCGGGAACAACGTGAAACCATTCGGGAACGGGAATTTGTGTGTGTATGTGTCGCCTTTGTCCAGTAGCGTCCAGCCAGTCATGTCTACAGGCCCGGCGCCTCGATTGGTTATCTGGACCCATTCTTCAATAAGATCCATCGCGCTGATATAAACCGCCCCACCAGCCCCATCGTAATTATTCGACCAATGACCCTGTTGCGCTATCACTCTGTATCTGGCTTTGCCTGAGAAGTTGGCCTCTGTTTTCATTTCGTTGAGGCCTCGGACCTCTGTCTCTTTGTCTAGACGATCGGCGTTGGTGTACTCCTCGCCGATGTAGCTCGTGTTTCTGACTCGGGACCACACGCCCTCTTTCCATTTCAGGGAGGAATTGATGGAGATGTCATTGGTAAGGGTCTGATTCACGGGTGCATGTACGACGCTGATGTCCTTGGCGATGTAGTTTGTCTCGGTTTCTATTAGCTCTTCAGAATCATAAATCCCAGTCCCGTATTCGTATGTCTTCTGCCCTTCCCTAATTCTCTTACTTGTTGCAGCGAACCCCGTTCCCGATGTCGACTTATTGAAGGTTAAGCTCGAATTCTCTTCATCGATCCTATCATAAATTCTGAAGCTTCCGATGTAATCTTCTCGTGCTTCGATGACCGGAACACCATGAACTGAGGCTCCTGGATCTGACAACTTGAGAACTCCGATGTGGCCCATGCCGTCAAATTCAGAATCGACGACCATCATCGACCTATTTTGATCACGTACAATCCGACTCTCAAGATCTACCGAGGTTGCATATCGATAGGATTCGCTCATTGAGGTATCAGTTACGTTATTTTGTATGCAGTTCATACATGCCTGATACCCGTGTGCATAGGCTTCACCGGGACTTGAAAACCATCTCCGATTTTCTGGTTTTATGCGCTTTGCATCTCGGCACCATGGGACATGATATCTATTCGAATACCTCGATCCGACAACAGCTGATGTCATTCTGCTTTTGGAGCACAACTCTTCGGTCCATGTTGAAGAGTAGGTCATGGATCTGTTGCGCGGAAGCCCCAAAGTTGTAGTGGTGTAACTTGCGGAAATGTCTTTATCCATTTCGATGGAGGCATTTCCCACGTTGAAAGAGACGTTGTCGAATTTGATGGATCTGTTCTCTCTCAGAAGTCGCGTACTCTCTTCGCTTTCGTATGATCCGCTGCCATGCTCTTTAGTGTTCAGCTCAACGCTGATGACATCGCCATATGGGGTGGTGTAATAACCGTTGTCCACGTTTACGAATCCAGATCCAGAAACCACTTGATTCATATCAAATTTAAGATAATAAGTGGCATTTGTGAATCCCTCCTCCTGCCCGATCCAGCACTCGTCCTCGTTCGAAATTTCGCATTCTTCCGACTCGATGAGGGGATCTTCTATCGGGCAGCTATCGGGTTGATCTCCAACATTCAGACACGAGACGTTCCACAAACTTCCATCATCATACTTTCCAAAACAGCAACTCAGAGCATCATCATCTCTGCCAGAACGACAGAAATCTCCCGACGCTGGAGCCCTTTTGCTCGATATCATGAACCCCCAATTCGGGCTGCCATCAGGATATCTGGACCAGGCGCAGCTATCGTCTCGGTCGTCCGCCAGCTTCGGCGTCCTATCGACCTCGACGCCTGAATTATCTTTCAGTATGACTGATTCATCCAGATTATCTAGCCATTGTTCTTTTGGAGGACGTTCGGGTATTGCGTAGAAGCCCTTCGCCTCTATCGTGGATCCAGAAGGTATACGCACAATTTCCTTATCACCATGCGCCGTGACCAGCGCCCAGCCGCTTATATCAACATCTTCGTTCCCGGTGTTGTAAAGCTCCACCCATTCGAGAACGTCTGGAGAACGATCGTCACCGTTTGGGTTTAGCTCCACTTCGTTTATTATTATTGTTCCAGACCCAGAAGAGATAAAAAAGATCAGTAATGTCAGTGCCAATAATGCCGCTGGTCGCGTTTTGCTCTCCCTCCGGACCGGCTCAATGTTTGAATACACGAAAAGGGTTTCGATGTCGTCATCGCTTTCTTTTTACGATCTCGAATGGGGGTGGCGGTTCTGCCATTCTCTTTTTTTGCGCCGCCCGGCCCCCTCCCATCTCGACCCCAGCCGGGCTAGGGTCAAGGTTTATCTATTTTGGCAGAGATCTCCATGGCCATGGCAGGCCTTACCCTCTCTGAGAAGATATTCTCCAGAGCTTCAAAAAAAGAAGTTAGGGCTGGCGAGTTCGTCATGGCCGAGATAGACCGGGCCATGGTCCACGACATCACCGGCCCCCTGGCGGTCAAGGGGTTCCACGAGATCGCAGGCGATGACGCGATGGTATGGGACCCTTCAAGGATAGTGATACTCTTCGATCATCAGGTTCCGGCAGACAGCCTCGCTGCAGCCGGAAACCACATCATGCTCAGAAAGTTCGCAGTCGAACAGGGAATTCTCAACTACGACGTCTTCGAGGGCGTCTGCCACCAGGTTATGCCTGAGAAGGGACACGCCCTTCCCGGCGACCTCATCATCGGCTCTGACTCCCACACCTGCACCTACGGGGCTCTCGGGGCCTTCTCGACCGGGGTTGGGAGCACCGACATGGCCTCGGCCTTCGCCACTGGAAGGCTCTGGTTCATGGTCCCTGAGACGCTTCGGCTGAAGGCCGAGGGGACTCTCCCGAAGCTTGTCACCTCGAAAGACGTCATCTTGAGGATGATCGGTGACATCGGGGCCGACGGTGCCACATACAAGGCCTGCGAGTTTGCGGGCTCTGCCGTCTCGAAGATGTCGGTTCCCGAGAGGATGACTATGACCAACATGGCGATCGAGATGGGCGGAAAGGCCGGCCTCGTCGACCCGGACGATACGACCTTGAGCTACATCAGGGAACGGGTCGCGGACTATGACGAGAAGACCGTCCTCCACGGCGACGACGATGCCGCCTTCGAGGAGCGGGTCTGGGAAGTCGATGACCTCGAACCCCAAGTTGCCGCGCCCCACAACGTCGACAACGTTTTGCCTGTCGGCGAGCTTGCCGGAACCAAGATCGACCAGGTCTTCCTCGGCTCCTGCACCAACGGGAGGTTCGAGGACCTGTTGCTCGCAGCCGAGGTCATGAAAGGCGAGCCCCTGGCCCGAGGCGTGCGGATGGTGGTCATCCCCGCCAGCAGGACCGAGTACATGAAGGTCCTGAGAGCCGGTCTCGTCGAGCAGTTCATGGAGGCGGGCGCCACCGTTGAATCGCCCTGCTGTGGCCCCTGCATGGGCGGAAGCTTCGGCCTTCTCGGCGACGGTGAAGTCTCCCTCTCAACATCGAACCGGAACTTCCAGGGACGGCAGGGAAGCCCCAAGGCCTGGGTCTACCTCTGCTCACCGGCGACGGCGGCTGCGGGAGCCATCACAGGCGAGATCACCGATCCTAGAGAGATCTGATCTCGACGCATCTGATCTGAGACGTATCGAGGATCATGAAAATCGCCTTCAAGCTCGGCTACCTTGGCGGTGGATACCACGGCTTTCAGCTCCAGCCAGACGTCTTGACCGTCCAGTCCGTCGTCAAAGAGGCCCTCCGAGGCCTCGCCCTAAATGACGGGAGCTTCTGCTACGCCGGGAGGACCGACCGGGGGGTGAACGCCCTCGGCCAGGTGATCGACTTCTTCATCGATCCGAAGAAGGCATATCTGGCGGTTCCAAGGGTGGTAAACAGCAGGCTTCCCACAGACGTCTGGGCCTGGGCCTGGGCGGTCGTCCCCGAGAACTTCAGCGCAAGGCACGCAGCCCTCTGGCGCGAGTACAGGTACGTTCTTCCAAAGGACGGCCTAGACTTCGACCTGATGCAAGAGGCCTGCCGCGAGCTTCTTGGGGTCCACGACTTTAGGAACCTCTCATCGGAGAAGAGGAGGCCCACCACCAGAGATTTGATGAAACTCGATCTTTCGGAGCAGAGCGAGTCAATAATTTTGGACGTAAGGTCCGACGGTTTTCTCTGGAACATGGTGAGAAAGATCGTCACCGTCCTGGAGACGGTGGGATCTGGAAAGCGAGATCTGGAGTGGGTCAGCGACCTTCTCGATTCTCGGATAAATCAGGGCGTTGCCGCAGCCCCACCAGAGGGCCTGATCCTGATGGACGTCGGCTACTTCGGTGTCGAGTGGACTTTGGACTCATACTCCATGAGGATGGCCCAGGAGAGGTTATCCAAAGTTTGGAAAAGAGAGATGGCCCTGGCAGAGGCCGCAGGGACTCTCACCAGGGCGATGTTCGTCTGAGGCGCTCAAAGTATGATCTCGATTCCGAGCTCCTCGGCCAGCTCCTTGTAACGATTCCGGATGGTGACCTCTGTCACTCCGGCGACGTCCGCAACCTCTCGCTGGGTTCTTCTATCGCCGCATAAAATCGAGGCGATGTATATAGCCGCAGCCGCAACGCCCGTTGGACCCCGGCCGCTGGTAAGCTCCTTTTCGGCTGCTTGGCGGAGTATATCTATCCCTTTCGCCTGGACCTCTCCTTTCAGGTTCAGCCCTGAGCAGAACCTTGGAATGTAGTCGATGGGGCTTGTGGGCATAAGCTTGAGGGATAGCTCCCTTGATACGAACCTGTAAGTTCGTCCGATCTCTTTTCTGCTCACCCTCGAGACTTCGGCGATCTCGTCGAGGGTCCTTGGAACGTTGCACTGTCTGCAGGCTGCATAAAGGGCTGCAGCTGCGACGCCCTCGATGCTCCTTCCCCTGATCAGGTTCTTGTCGACGGCCTTCCTGTAAATCACTGCAGCCGTCTCCCTCACGTTTCTGGAAAGACCCAGTGCCGAAGCCATCCTGTCCAGCTCCGAGAGTGCGAAGGCTAGGTTTCTCTCAGTGGCGTTGCTGACTCTGATCCTCCGCTGCCACTTTCGCAGGCGATAGAGCTGTGCCCTGTTCTTGGAGGAGATGGTCTTTCCGTAAGAGTCCCGGTTCCTCCAGTCTATCATTGTGGAGAGACCCTTGTCGTGGATGGTGTAGGTCATGGGAGCGCCAACCCTCGACCTCTTCATCCTCTGGTCGTGATCGAAGGCTCGCCACTCAGGACCCTGGTCGATGAAGTTCTCGTCTATGACGAGACCGCAGTCGCTGCAGACGAGTTCCGCCCTCTCGTAGTCGTGGACCAGGGCGTGACTGCCACACTCAGGACACTCGACGATGAACTTTTCGAACTCGTCTACTTTCTCCTTCTCTCGCCTGAGCTTGATCTTTTCCTGGATCTTCTCTTTCTCAGACCG
>DUKF01000133.1 GCA_013329455.1 Methanotrichaceae archaeon
CAAGTGGAAGAGGCCCTTGGCGACCTCGGCGCCGTCTACTACATCAACCGTCTCGAAGACCTGTTGTCACTGGTCGTCGAGACCACCGAGGAGGCCTATCGGGGCCGGGAGCCCTTATAGGGGCGGCAGAGTGGGGAAAGTTTTATCTCCTCTGAGTGAATGGGGTCTGCCTGAAGTGCTGGGGTAGGGTAGCTGGTCATCCTTTGGGACTGTGGATCCCATGACCCGGGTTCAAATCCCGGCTCCGGCCCTAATTCATCTATCTATCGGCTTTTTTTTCTTCTCTCAAGATCCACTCCAAGACCCATCTTTATCGTCGAGTTTCTCGAACTGGATCTGAGATTTGCGGAATAGAAAAGGTGGGAGTGGCTTGTTCATATGCCTGAGAACTTGGGCGGTTCGAAAAAACTGGGAAAAATAGATTTTGCAGTCTTGCATTACAGGACCGCAAAAGATGTTTTCACTCGTTCAGCGAGTCGCCGATGGGAGCGTCAGAGGTCTCTTCCTCGGGGATTATGTCCTTGGGAATCGCGGATTCTGGTTCAGAGCCCTCGGGAATTATGTCCTCAGGAATCGCGGATTTTGGTTCAGTGCCCTCGGGAATTATGTCCTCGGGGATCATCGTCGCTGGAATTTCCTCGGACCCGGAAGTTGCGACCTTCTCCTCTTCCTCAGTCATCATCTTGGCGACGTTGGTGGAGTCGACCTCCGCCAGGACGGCGACCTCGCCGGTCTCAAGTGAGTACTTGGCGCCGAGGATCGCGAGCTTTCCTTCCTCGACCATCTCTTTTGTTATTGGGCTTCTATCGAGGATGTTCTTGATGACGAGTTCGACGTTCTCGTCGATCGCCTCTTCCACCAGGTCGGACCCGGTTTTGTTCGTCTCCCTTGCGATCTCGACGGCGGGCTCGATCTCGGTCATGATGCTCTCTATGTTGCCCTCAGCCCCACCCTCGGTGGCGGCTTTGACGGCTCCGCAGCTCTGGTGGCCCAGGATCACCAGAAGAGGCGTGTGAAGGTGCTCGGCGCCGTACTCGACGGACCCGAGGACGACGGGGTCCATGACGTTTCCGGCAACCCTTATCACGAAGATGTCACCTAGGCCCTGATCGAAGATCAGCTCAGGAGGGACCCTCGAGTCGGAGCAGGTGACTACCGTCACAAAGGGGCTCTGTCCGGAGACTAGCTCTGTGCGCCTTTCAGGAAAGTCCTTGCTGGCGACCTCTCCAGACACGAAGCGTGCGTTGCCTTCCATCAGGGTATTCCAGGAGTCGTCGGCGGTGATGGCGTTTTCCATCTCTTCCTCCGAGGCGATCGCACCGGCGAGGCAGGCTGCCAGGCAGAGGACTGCAGCAAGGAGGACCAGCTTTTCGAAAATCCTTATATGTGTCAAGTTCATCACCCATTTCATTCTCAGATATCCTACTTTTTGGGCATTACGAGGACGGTATATATTCTTTGCTCCATTTTACAGACTGAATGGAAACTATCATTCGAAAGTGGTTAAGTCTTCCGGAGGCCAAAACTCGGTTTTTGAGAGATGCTTTTTGAGTAAGAAAAGCTTAAATCGATTCGCGGAGACAAATACGGTAAAAAGTGGGAGGTTAGTCATGAAAAACTCTAGATTAGTGCAGATCGTACTGCTAATTTCGGCCCTCTTTTTAGGGTTGGCCGTTGCCGAAGATGTCACTCCCGGTGACATCATGCACGGCACCGACGAGGCTGTGACCATCACAGGTCTGAGCTACGCGGACGAGGACGAGTGGGCGGAGATCGCAAACCCGGGGATTGCAATCCAGGATTTCACCTTTTGGACCCTTGTGGACGAGGAGAACAACACCTACTCTTTCTCTGAGGGCTTCGTCCTCACTCCTGGAGCGACCGTCAAGGTCCACACCGGTCAGGGAAACGATACCGAGAATGATCTATACTGGGGGCGAGACGACCTCGTATGGGATGGCGGAGAGGTTGCGACACTGATCGACGCCAACAGCGAGACCGTGGCCCAGTATCCAGAAAGCTCCTGAGTGGCGGGGCGAATTTCGCCCTCGTCATTATTTTTGCGAGATTCTCAGGATCCAAGAAAATTTTTCTTATTTCTCTTACTTTTGTTCCAAAATTAGCTAAAAATATCGCGCATCGATCGAGTCGAACTTGATAACAGTTAAATATTCTCATCATTAAATAATGACAAACTCTAAGGAGTTATGATCAGAAAATATCCAAAATAGACTCATCACATCTTGGATGAACCACAAAACTAACAAAAAATTTTTCAGATAACTTTATATCGTTCGAACATAAGTAAAAACTCCGGAGGTGTGAAGATATGAATTCGATATCAATGATACGAAGATTGATGCTGATCTCGACGCTGGTGTTTCTCGCTGCCGGACTCTCCTCGGCAGAGGATGTGAACGCCAGCATCGACGAAAATACAGAGGCCATTTATGGCGTAGCGATTACCAACGCCAGCTGGGTTGACGAGTGTGTCGAGATTTCGAACTTGGGCGAATCTGCCCAGGATCTGACCGGCTGGACGCTCACAGACGAGCAAAACCACACCTACGCCTTCCCCGAGGGCTTCGTCCTGGGGCCGGGAGTGGTCGTGATGGTTCATACGGGCGTTGGGAACGGTTCGGCCACCGACCTTTACTGCAACATGGGCAGTCCGATCTGGAACAACGCTGGCGACGTTGCCACCCTGATGGATGAAGAGGGAAACATCGTATCCCAGTATCCCGAGCCGGAAGAAGATCAGAACGATGCGGCGGATGCTGAACCGACCGAAGACGCTGAATAGATATGGTTTCTGAGATGGTGGGAACCCCGAAGGGTTCCCGACCGTCTTTTCATATTTACAGTCAGGCAACCGATAATTCGCACTTCAAATTTTCTCGACGAATTTTTCGGTTCACCTCAAGGTTGCCGAAGGTGATCATGCGCCGATCACAGAACCTATCATATCCAGCGCCGGACCCTGCTTTTGTAATCCAGATACTCCTTTCCGAAGGTCCTTTCCAGGTTATCCTCTTCTGTCGACATGAACAGGACCACCATCAGCGCCATGAAGATCAAAGGAAATGCGAATGTCGTCAAAGACCCCAGAAATACTGCCTCGCCCAAGAGGACGGCAGCCATCCCGAGGTACATCGGGTGGCGGCTGATCCGGAAGGGACCAGAGACCACAAGCTTTGAGGGCATCTCTTTGGGCTTCACCGTGGTCCTGCTTTTCTTTTGAATTGAATACCCCG
>DUKF01000160.1 GCA_013329455.1 Methanotrichaceae archaeon
CAAGCTGCCTTGCCCCCCTGTTGGCAGGGGCACCTGCACCTGCGCCGGCCGCGAGGCCTACCTCCCGCCGATCCGGCCAGCTCATCTCCCTGATTTGCTGGCGCATGTTCTTCTCTTTCCGGTCGCTTATCCAGCGGTACGCCTCATCCCTCGTCCCCTTGGCCACCAGAACCACGACCCGGCCCGCCCTTGCCCTGCCGGTCCTCCCCTTCCTCTGGATCGACCTGATCTCGCTAGGGACAGGCTCGTAGAAGAGGACCATGTCCGTTGCCGGGATGTCGATTCCCTCCTCGCCGACGGAGGTTGCGATCAGAACGTTGTACTCGTCATCCCTGAACTTCTGGAGAATCTCGGCCTGCTTCTTCTGGCTCAGACCCTCGTCAGCAACCCTGCTGCTCTGGCCCACGAACCTGACAGGCCTTATTATCTCGTCTCCGGACTCCTTGAGAAACTCCAGCACCGAGCTTGCGGTGTCCCGGTAATTGGTGAAGACCATGATCCTCGAGTCGGTTTTAGAACGGAGCTGCTCCTCGACGAGATCCTTCACGGCTCGAAGCTTCGGATGGTCGACTTCCATCCTCTCGAGGGAGTAGATCGCCTCCTTCACCCTCGAATCCTCCATGATCCTCTTTGCAGCCTTGCTCCCGCCCCTGGACTTTGCCTCCGAATCGAGCCGGTCGAGGTACCGCCCCAAGGAGTCGACCCCCTGGGTCTCGGCGAGCTCCACAGCGTGCTTCAGCTTCAAGACCTCCGCCAGGACCGAGACCGCCTGGTAGAGGTTCGGCGTGGGGTTTCTCGCGATCGAGCTTCTGAGCCTCTTTTGAAGGTCGAGTAGCTCTTTTTTCGAGGTCCTGTCCATCCTCTTCGGGGCCCGAAAACCCTCGGCTCCGCCAAGATTGTCCAAGGCCTCGCCCCGCTCCACCAAGACCTCCTCGAGGAGCGACCGCAGCCTCAATATCTCCTGGGGGACGGTCACCTTGATGACCTCGATCTCCTTCTCGTGGACGAAGGGAGAGACGTCAGGGTCTGACTCAGTCTTAGTCTCTACCCTGGCGGCACCCAGGTTCGAGCAGACCTCCTCGATCCGCTCGAGGCTGCTTCCGGGGCTGGCCGTGATCCCGAGGACGAGCTGGTCATTTCCCTCCCGCTGGTATCGTTCTGCTATGTAGACGTAAGCGTAGTTTCCAACGGCCCTGTGAGCCTCATCGAAGATGATGCATGAGACATCCCGAAGCGATATCCTCCGAGAGAGTAGATCATTTTCCACCACCTGAGGCGTCGATATGACGACCTTCGCCTCCACCCACATCTCCTTTCTCCGCTCAGGCGAGATCTCGCCGGTGAAGTGGACGACGATCGAGCTGTCCACAAGAACGTTCTCCAAAAAAGACGCGTGCTGCTCCACCAGGGGTCTAGTGGGAGCCATAAAGAGAACTTTGCCCCGATCCAATCTTGCGAGAAGGACCATCAGGGCGACGACGGTCTTTCCTAGACCCGTCGGCAGGACCACGAGAGTGGAGTGCTGGAGGGCAGATGATGCCAGCTCCAGCTGAAACATCCGCCTCTCCACGGCCTTCTCCTTCAGCAGAGGGTGCTGGATGTAGGAGGTCATCAGCCTCCCTTCAGGTCACGATCTCATAAAAGTCCTTGTGAGGGTTTATCAGGAGCTTCTCGGCGATCTCCTCTGCTGCCTTCTTGGGATTCTTGGACTTGAGGGAGAGCTTCCAGACGACGGACCTCTCGACGCCTCTCACCATATCGAACCCGAGCCGGTTTCGCAAGCGGTTCAAAGTGGAGACGGCCTCGCCGTCCTCGATGTGAAGCCCCACCTTCACGGGAACGTACCCCTTCTCGAAATCTATCGAGTCAACGGAGGCTATGTAGCTCTCCTTGTTCTCGTTCACCAGATCTCTTGCCAGCTTTCCGGCGAGGGCCATGGGGTCCTGGACGTCGTCATCGACCTCGATCGACCATAACCTCTCCCGGCCAAGGTCCGCCAGGACATCCTGGTATCCCATCCTACGACGGAGGGTGTTCTTGACGGTGGCAGCCTCTGCATCCGGTATCTTCAGCCAGACCCGAAGGTTGATCTTCATTTCCTCACCTCGATGTACCGCTTCATCGACTCAAATACCCTTCTTCCAGGCCCCGCAGCGTTCATGTCTCCAACGCATTTCCTGGAGTCCGTCGGGGGAAGCTGCCAGGCAAAAGACGACCTCTCTGGATGAGGCATCATCCCGAGGACGTTGCCCTCCGGGTTGCAGATCCCGGCGATGTTCTCGAGGCTCCCGTTCACGTTCACTGGAAACTCGTCGTCGACCTCGCCAAGCTCGTTGCAGTACCGAAATACGACCTGATTTTCTTCGTTCAACTTGTCCATCAGTTTCTCGTCGGCGGTGACGAGATTCCCCTCGGCGTGGGCGAGAGGCATCGAAACGAGCTCGCCTTCGCCCAGAAGGAAGCTTCCGCTGCACCTCTTCGATGGAGACTCGTGCCGAAGCGTCGTCCAGTTGCAGTAAAATCCCCTTCTCACGATCTCGCCTTTCGAGACCATCACGTTCTGGGCGAGGGCTACATTCACCCCGTCGAGGCCCGGAAGAAGGCCCGACTCGACCAGGATCTGAAAACCGTTGCAGATCCCGATGATCGGCTTTCCAAGCTCGGCCTCCTCCCTGAGAGTGTCCATCACCGGTTCCTTCGAGGCGATGGCGCCCGCCCTGAGACGATCCTGGTAGGAGAACCCACCAGCAATCAGGTACCCGTCGAAGTCGGAGAGCTCCTCTGCGGGCCGGTTCCACCGGAAAATTTCGCCGGATAGGCCTGCGCTCTGAGCCGCCAAAAGAGTCTCATGCTCGCAGTTTGTTCCCGGAAACTGCACCACAGCTATCTTCATCTCATCGCCTCCGCGAGGCTTCCGGTCCAAGCCTTCTTTGCCGTCTCCAGGTCCATTCGAACGACGGTTTTCCCCTCGTGGGTCATCACAAGCGTCGGCGACTCGGTCACCTTCCCAAGCCTCATGATCGCAAGATCATATCCTTTCAGCAGCTTTTCAAGCTCTTCTTCGGCCCCAGCCTTGCACTCGAGTAGGAATCCCGATGACTCAGAGAAGACCAAGCGATCGGCGCTCAGATCTGAAGATCCGGCCAAGTCGAGGGCAAGCTCCATCCCTAGGTCGCCCTTGCCGGCGAGGGCCATCTCTGCGGCCGTAGTTCCCAGGCCGCCGTTTGATATGTCATGGGCCGAGACGACGATTTTTTCGGCGATCGAATCGATGGTGGCGTAGATCATATTTCTCTCAAGCTCGAACCTGACCA
>DUKF01000268.1 GCA_013329455.1 Methanotrichaceae archaeon
AGAAGGACTGAATTGAATTATGAAATCCGTCGTATCCGAGCCTCATGATCTGAGCACGCCTCATCCTGATCGCCACCTCGAGAAAGACGAAGATGTACCGATAAATCATCATCGATAGCTCGACGAAAGAGTCCGGCATCCTCAACGTTTTCAGGACCGCGAAGAGTTCCACCATCGGCGTCGTAAGCGCAAGGAAGAAGAGGCAGCTCATGCCGCTGAGGGTCCTGGATACGACGAGGACCGCAAGGTCTGCGCCCTCGGCGCTCGCCCCGATCCGGTGGCCCAAAAGTTCCATGGAGAAGATCTCTGGGCCGGATCCGAAGAAGAAGAGGATGATCACGGACCCGAATAGGGCAAAGCTGAGGGGTGCGAAGGCCAGCTCCGCGTAAAATTTGGCAGGGATCTTTCCGAGGCAGATTGTGGCCAGGCTCATGGTCAGGGCGATGAAGAGCGGGGCCACGGGTGAGGTGGAGGAGACGCCGACGAGAAGGGCTGCGGCCACAAGACCGAGCTTGAGCTTGTTGTTCTTATTCCGGAGGGGGCTATTGAGGGCGTACTCGTCCAGGAGGGCGTGATGCAAGGCTTATTCCTCAGGTCGATTGTTCGATTGTTTTCCCCGGTAGTAGCCGAAGAAGTATCCGATGATTATCGCTCCGATCGCAGCCTGGAGGCTGAATAGGAGGCTCTCTATCTCGCCGCTTGGAGGCTCCCAGAGGGGCTGGAACCAGGGTTCGTAGGTGCCCCCCGTCAGCTCTTCGATGACGCCTTCGGCCTCGCCGTCGGCCCCGCCCCACTCGGCCCCTGTGTTTGTGGCAGCGATGAAGAGGAATAGGGCCGCAAAGACCACGATCACCGTTCCAGCTATCATCTCCCCTTTCATGCCGAGATCATCTCCTTCAGCTTTCCGAGCTTCTTCTCGTCGATCACCTTCAGTCTCACCATGACCTCTCCTTTCACCTGGATTATGTACTTGAATATCAGGGCGGTGATGACACCCTCCACGATCGCGAGAGGTATCTGGGTCACGGCGAAGACCGTCCCGAAGGCGTAAAAGGACTGGACGACCCCGCCGGTCGCCGAGGGGAAGGCGAGGGCCAGCTGGAGGGAAGTGACCAGGTAGGTGGCCCAATCTGCAAGAGACGCTGCGAGGAAGATCGAGACGTAGAAGTTCAGATTGGACCTCGCGCACCCTTTGTACACCAAGTAGGCGACCGCTGGCCCCGCGATCCCCATGGAGAAGACGTTGGCGCCCAGTGTCGTGATCCCGCCGTGAGCGAGGAAGAGCGCCTGGTAGACCAAAACTATCAGGCTCAGAACCGCGGTTATGGCGGGCCCGAATAGGATGGCGCCCATGCCGGTCCCTGTGGGATGGGAGCTGGACCCCGTCACCGAGGGGAGCTTGAGGGAGGATAGGACGAAGATGAAGGCCCCGGCGAGGGCCAGGAGGGGGAGGGTTTCTCTCCTCTCCTTTACAAGCTGGTTCATCTTATACATCCCGTAGACGACCACGGGGAGCGAGAGGGCGTACCAGACCTCCCACCAGGGATGGGGCAGAAAACCTTCCATGATGTGCAAAAGATCACTTCCTATTCGCGGGGTCAAGTTCTTTCTCGCAGGTGGGGAATCATGCCATATAAAGTTTGCTTGAGATGGGATCAATTAACTTTATTTGGGGCGGAAAGGTCTACGGGAACCTCGCCGATGAGCTCCACGTGCCCCTTTCGATACTTTGTTGCGAGGGCGATCGCCTCCACGCCTCTGGCCGCGACCTTTCGGAGGACGGCCCCGAAGTCGGGGTCGGTCTCGTCGTTTGGCATGAAGGACCACGCGCCTTCTCTTTGGATGACGAAGACGATGCAGGCCCGATAACCCTCTTCGTGGGCTCTCGCAAGCTCCGAGAGGTGGCGGCGTCCCCTCTCGGTGGGGGCGTCTGGAAAGAGGGCAATTCCGTTCCTCACGAGGGTGCAGCTTTTGACCTCCACAAGGCACATTCCCTCGCCTTGGAGGAGAAAGTCGAGCCTGCTTTTGCCAAACCGAGGCTCAGATCTGACGAGCTCGTATCCCGAAAACTCTGGGACCTCTCCGGAACTGAAGGCCTCTCGCATGATCTGGTTTGGAACTTTCGAGTCCACCACCACCGTCCTGCCTTCGGCCTTGACGGCGAAGACGTCGAACTTGGTCTTGCGCCGATCCGGATCCTTGGCGGGCTTGAGGAGAAGCTCTGCTCCAGGGACGAGGAGCTCGTTGAGCCTTCCGGGGTTTGGAAGGTGGCACTCGAACTTTCTGGCTTTGCCCGTTTCGTCCGCCAATTCGGCCAAGAGGGAGAACCGATTCTTTCTCGACAGAAACCTGCCTCTCACCATCTCCCCCTCGATCTTCAGTCGAACCGCCATCTTCCTCGGGGTTGGCCGAGAGTCCTTAAATATGGTGCAGTCTCTTTGTATGGTGATTGAACCGAGTATTCAACGTCAGCGATCTGAACTCTAGGATCCGGGCGCGGCTCACCACCGATCTTCGGCTCTCTGACCTATGGGCGCGGGGGGAGCTGTCGAACGTCGTGAACCACCGTTCGGGACACCGGTACTTCACCCTCAAGGACGGGGCCTCCCAGATCTCCTGCGTCCTCTTCCGTGGATACAGTGGTGGCCTCGACTTCGAGCTTGAAAACGGGCTGAACGTCCTGGTATACGGGGACGTTGAGTTCTACAGGCCCCGGGGCCAGGTCCAGATCCTGGTGAAGGCCGTAAGGCGGGATTCTGGCCTGGGCGGAAAGCATCTGGAGCTGGAGCTGTTGAAAGAGAGGCTCGAGGCTGAGGGGCTCTTCAATGCTGAGAGGAAGAGGCCTATCCCCGCGTATCCTGCTTGCATAGGGGTCGTCACCTCGCCCGACGGCGCAGCTCTTAGGGACGTTCTGAGGATCCTCGGGTCCTGTCCCGCACGGATCGTCATATCTCCTGCCCAGGTCCAGGGGGAGTCTGCCCCCGAATCCATCGCCTCGGCCGTATCCGCCCTTCAGGGCACTGCCGACGTGATAATCGTTGGGAGGGGTGGGGGATCTAGTGAGGACCTGTCGCCCTTCAATTCCGAGGTTGTGGCAAGGGCGATCTTTCGGTCCTGCTGTCCCGTCGTCTCGGCTGTGGGCCACGAGACGGACGTGACGATAGCCGACTTCGTCGCCGACGTTAGAGCTCCAACGCCCTCGGCGGCGGCGGAGATGGTGAGGCCCGACGTTGAGAGGTTGAGGGAGGGCCTTGTGGGGATCGAGGCGAGAATGGCTAGATCCCTTTCAGCGAACCTGGACCGCAGAAGGGCGAGGTTCGCGGACCTTGGAAGGGCCTTGTCCGGAAAGAGGATGCGGGGTATCGTCTCAGAGCAGAGGCAGAACGTCGATCGGATCTTTGACCGTTTCATCTCGGCGGAGCTTCGAAGAGTCGAGGCCCTTTCCGGAAGGCTGGAGCTTGCCCAGGGAAAGCTGGCCTCCCTGAGCCCTCTGTCGACCCTCTCCAGGGGCTACTGCATCGCCCTCACCGAGAGGGGTCTAGCGAGGCGCGCCTCGGAGGTGGCGGCGGGCGAGCTCCTGGAGCTGGTCTTCTCCGACGGTGAGCTTTTGTGCAGGGCGATCGAGAAGAAGGCAGATCGGAGATGACTGGGATGACAGATGTGGCGTCTGATGATCTGAGCCTGGAGGGTTCTCTAGCGGAGCTGGAGAGGATCGTCCGGGCGCTTGAGGAGGGGGAACTCACCCTCGAGGAGAGCCTGAAAGCCTTCGAGAGGGGCGTCTCTCTGGTCAGAAGGTGCAACGCCCTTCTGGACGGGGC
>DUKF01000090.1 GCA_013329455.1 Methanotrichaceae archaeon
CCTCGTGGCGAGGGAATGGTCGACGGGGTTTGAGAGGAGCTTCAAGCTTGCTGAGCTTCTGGCAAGAAGGGTTGCAGAGCTGGGTTTAAACGACGGGGTTGTGATGACGTACCTCGAGGCCCTGGCAGAGGTCGCCGACAGCCTCGTTGCCTCGAAGTTCGGTATAAAGAAGGCTGAAGAGGCGTCGATGATGGCAGGATCGATCCTGGGGCAAGAGGTTCAAGAGACGCTCCGCCTGGCCGAGAAGCTGGACCGAAAGTTCATAGAAGAGGACGTCAACCCAGGGTCCACGGCTGACCTGATCGGAGCCTCCCTGTTCATAGCTCTGGTCAAAGGCACCATTCTGAGGAGTGAAGAATGATGATTTACGATCTTGAGGAGATCGAAGAGCTTGGAATATTCGACGGAATAAACGAGATCATAGCCACCACAGAGAGTGAGTTGGGAGTTTTCAACGCAGCGCCCCTGGGGCTGATTAGGAAAGGTGATCTGCTCTCGGTGAGGCTCTTTGTCGGGTCTCACACCTACGACAACATATTGGCAGGTGGCAAGTTCGTCGCCAACGTATCACACGATCCGATGCTCTTTGTGGAGACTGCCTTAAACGACATCTCTGACGACGAATTCGTCATGAGGGAGGGGGAGCTGACCCTCAAGGATGCCGAGACTTGGGCCCTCTTCAAGTGCGAGCCCAAGAACCTGGACATCGCCCTCCCAGATGTCGAGTTCGTCAAAGGCGAGGTCCTTAGAAGGAAGTTTCGGGCCGTGAACCGAGGGATCAATCTGGTCGTTGAGGCTGCCGTAGCCGCGACCCGCTACGTCGCCCTCAAGAGCGACATTTACCTCGAAGAGATCTTCAAAATCAGGCGGATCGTGAACCGGTGCGGCGGGCCCAGGGAGATCGAGGCGATGGACCGGCTGGAAGAGCTGATTGAGCAGTTCGAGTGAAGCAGAAAGGGTGATCATGCAGGAGAGGTTGCCTTCGGGCTGTGAGGGGCTGGACCGGCTCATTGGCGGTGGTTTTGAGCCGGGGATCACAACCCAGATCTACGGCGAAGCTGGAACCGGCAAGACGAACATAATTTTGCAGCTGGCGGTCGGTGCCGTAGCTCGCGGGTTCAAGGTGATCTTCATCGACACCGAGGGCTTCTCCGTCGAGAGGTTCAAACAGATCGCGGGAGAGGATGCGAAGGAAGTCGGAGCGAAGATCGTCGTCTTCGAGCCCTTGAACCTCGAGCAGCAGCACGCATCAATAAAAGACGCCACCAAGATCATGGGAAAGGAGTTTGGCCTTGTGATCCTCGACTCGGCGACGTCTCTATACAGGGCGGCCTTCGAGGGCGATGACAACAGGCCCGTGAGGAGGGCTCTTGCGGCGCAGCTCGGCGAGCTTCAGGAGATAGCAAGAAGGCACAGGATCCCGGTGGTCGTAACAAACCAGGTCTACATGGAGATCGAGACTGGGACCCTCAGACCCCTCGGCGGGATGGCGATGGATCACGCCACCAAGACATCGATCTTCCTTGAAAAGAGGGGCGAGGGAAAGAGGCTGGCAAGGCTTATGAAGCACAGGTCCCAGCCCGAGGGCGCGACCGCAGAGCTGCGGATTACGGCGCACGGCGTCGAGTGATCTGTTCAGTTCGCACCGTTCCCCGTCCCCCATTCCCTGTCCCCATCGTCTTCACTTGATCAGCCTTATGGTGAAGGGGTAGCGGTAAAGTTCTCCGTCGTTGGCCTTCATCGAGGCGACGATCACAAGGATGAAGTCGACTATCGCCACCAAAGCGAGAAGGGCGATTCCCACCACCAAAATGACGAGGATCCCGGCTATGATCCCGTAGATAGTCATCGATATCTGAAAGTTGAGCGCTTCTTTTCCCTGGTCGTCGACGAAGGGGTGGTCGTTTCTCTTCAGCAGCCAGACCACCAGCGGACCCAGGATGTTTCCAAGAGGTATTCCAACGAATGTGGAGAGGGCGCTGAGGTGGCAGACCGTTGCCCATGTCCGGGCGTCCTTGTTCGCTTCTATCATCGTCGAGTCTTCGAATCCGAATTCTGCTTTTTCCTTTTCGGGACTGATCTCCCTGTCTAGCGGCGATAATTCGCCCATCTCCATCTTCTCCTTCTCGTCCATCAGTTTCTCCTTTCTGATCCGGGATGGGAAGTAATCTTCGGCACAAGAATGTTCGGGCTATGGGGGCGAGTTCAGGCGGATGCTGATTTGGCAAATATTTATACCATCGGCGGGCTATATCTTTCAAAAGAGGCGAAGTTTATGAAAAAAATAGTTCCTGTTTTGATCTTGGGCCTGGTGTTTCTATCTTTTGGCGCTTACGGAGCGCCTCACTGGGAGCAGGTATGGGGATCTGTGGGAACCGTGGTGGTGAACCACGATCAGGTTGCTGAGACGACCAAGCTCTTTGCAACGAAGCAAGATACCGGAGACATCTACAGGTACTGGGAGAACCAGGACCGCTGGACGAAGATAGGCGGGCCTGCAAAGACTTTCGTTGCCACAGGCGGCAGGCTCTACAAACTCTCGGAGGACGAGAGCGGAACCTGGCGTTATGATGGCGAGGAGGTCTGGACAAAGATCGGAGGGCTGGCAACCGAGATCTACGGTGGCGGAGGTAAGCTCTACGCCGTCAAGCCT
>DUKF01000104.1 GCA_013329455.1 Methanotrichaceae archaeon
GGTCCTCGACGCCGCCATAATCTTCGCTCCCGTCGGTCCCCTGGTTCTTGCCGCATTGAGGGCTACGGCGAAGGGCGGGGTCGTCGTCTGCGCCGGGATCCACATGAGCGACATACCCTCTTTTCCCTACAGCATCCTCTGGGGAGAAAGGATCCTCCGGTCTGTTGCGAACCTGACCCGAAGGGATGGCGAGGAGTTTCTGAAGATCGCTCCCGAGATCCCCGTCAAGACCGAGGTAGTGCCCTTCGCCCTCGAAGAGGCAAACGTTGCCCTGGAAAAGCTCCGGTCCGGAGAGATCGAGGGGGCAGCGGTCTTGGTGATCCAGTGAACCCGGTGCAGGTGCCAGAGTCCGCGCTGGCCAAGCTTCTTCCCGGCTAAGACTCCTTGGCTATCTTCAGCCCCCACCGGTTGAGCTTGCCGACGTCTGACCTTGCGAGGTCTGCGACCTTCAGTCTCCATGCGCCCTGGATCTGCTGGCCCCGAAGCGTCAAGAGATCCGGTGTCGTCGCCGTGGTGTAGCTCCTGATGATGTTGTCGGCTGCCATTCCAGCCTGCTGGTGAAGGGGAATGGTTGTTCCCGTCGGCGAGATAAGGGTCACCTCAAGATCGCCGATGAAGGTGTGGGTGATGTCGACAAAAACCTCCACATCCCTCACCTTCCCCGGCTGCGTCGTGCTGATCGTCGCCACGATCCCGGTTGGATCGTTGTCGGGGATAGTGGCCGCGGGCGCGTCATCGAGGTTCACAACGCCGTTTGTCTGCCCCTCAACCTCCAGCTCCCAGCGGTTCAGCTGGCCCAAATCCCTCGACGCGAGGTCCTGGACAAGAAGAGTCCAGTCCCCCTGGATGAACTGCCCGACAAGAGATCCAAGGCTCGGCGTCGATTTCAGGTCGAAGATCTGCCTGATGTCGTTTGACCCGCCGCCGTTCCTGTCGTGAATCACAACGAACTTTCCGGAAGGCGCGATGATGGTCAGGCGGAGGTCGCCGATGAAGGTGTGAGATAGGTCGACTGCGACCTTGACCGAGGAGAGGTTAGCGGCCTCAGAGAAGGTCACCGAATCCCGAACGCCCTCGAAATCGTTGTCTGGAATGTCCAGCTTGGGGCTTGAAACTCGCTTGAAGGACTTCTGGCCAGCCTCGCCCCGGCGCCTCAAGGCCTCGGCCACCGCCTTCGCCGCGTCGGCCCGCCCGTGGCCAAACCAGGGGCTCCAGGTCCCATCTGGGTCCCCGACGTCCACGAAATCGCCTCGGTCGAAAGGAGGTATCGGCGACACGTCCCAGCTCGTATCGGGATCAAAGGCGGCAGGTGGCGTGCGCGAATAGCCCTCGAAATCGAGGTCCTTTGAGGCGGTCTGCTTCAAGACCGATACCACATCCAGAGCCGAAAGATCAGGGTTGGCGGATATCACCAGGGCCGCGATTCCAGCGACCAGGGGGGCGGCGCTGGAGGTTCCGCCAAAGTGCTCGGTCACCGGGATGAACTCGCCGGTCGTCGTCGTGATGCCCAGACCCGATAGTGTCAGCCTGTAGTAAGCGTGGACGTTGTTGCTCGGCGCCGATATGGCGATCCCAGTGCCGTAGTTGGAGTAGTGGCTCCGCTGAGCCAGGCTCGTGACGGCCGCAACGTGCATCAGCCCCGGAATTCCGACGAGGTCGTTTTCGAACCTTCGGGCAGTCTCAACGCCGACCCAGACCAGGCTTCCGTCCAACCCGACCTCGCATCCGTCGGTACAGGGAACCTCCATCGATGCGTTGTGGTTGACGGGACAGTTCTCGTTCCCCGCCGCCCAGATGAAGACCATTCCCAGACCTCGACGACCTCCAGTATTCGCGAGTTCGGCAATCTTGCGGATGACGAGGGGCGCAAAATCCATTGTGGGGCTGGACCCCCAGGAGTTGGAGAGGACGTCCACTTTGTCGGCGACGAATTCAAGAGCTGTGTAGAACTTGTCGTCGCTGATCAGAAGATAGCCAGAATCGTCGATCTCCCACTTCACGGGCAAAAGACGGCAGCCGGGAGCCGCGCCAACCGTCAGAGCGGAGTCTGCCTCGGCCGCGATCACCCCAGCACAGGAGGTCCCGTGGTTTTCGCCTAGTGTGTACATCTTCTTCGGGTCGGCGTCGATATCGATGTTTTTGATCAGCCTTCTTCCACGGAAATAACCCCAGCCAGCGAACTTGTCAGGAGAGTCGAAGTCCGCATGATCGAGCTTGCATCCGTCATCGGTGACCCCGACGACGACGCTTCCGCTTCCGAAATTGTCGAGGATCCGCCAGGCATCTTCGCACTGCGAGGACGACCTGGGATCAAAGCTCCTGTCGCTGAACCGTGTGTGAAGATGCCTACTGGCTCGAATAGGCGGGGTCCGTTGGGAGGACAAACTCGTAGGTGCTCATCCTCCGGTTGAGGTCGTGGTCCGCGGTCTCGACTATCGGCTCTTGCTCCATCAGTCTAACCACCAGCTTGACCGGGTTCATCCTTGTCCCCTCAGTGAGCTGGAATAGACAGTCCCGGTCGCTGTAGGACTTGAGCCTGATAAGGCCGTATTTCCCAGCAAAGGCGTCCACCTCTTCGGTGGGCAGAGCCTCTCGGAAGGTGACAAGAACCCGGTCTGTGATCAGAAACTCTTCCCCGGTCTCGGCGACGCGGTAGGCGTGATGGGTCGAGGCCAGATGTCTTGTCATGCTCATGAGCGGTTCCAGATCTCCCGCCTTTGTGGTAACCCTGGAGGAGGCCGAGGAGACTTTTTCTGCGTCCTCGATTCCCATCTCCTTCAGCGTCTCTGGCAGCGCCCGGACGACGAACTGGTCCGGCTCTTTTTCGAGAAGAACCTTCTTTCCGGCTCGATATGTGTAAGTTTCAATATTTTCAGTCATGACGATCACCTTCGATCAAACATCCTCTTATTTTGTATCTTATCAGGATATGTCTCCTTCGAGTAGTCGACTTGAGACGGTTCAAAGATTGTGGCATTTATTGATATTTATACTAAATGGTTTTATCTCTGAAACACCACTCATGACATCTATATTTGGATAGAAATGGGTGTGATATATCGTATATTTTTCGTGTTTGTATGCGATTTCTATGCCGTCGCATATTCAGTTAGAAATTATAAGATCTTCGATAACCAAGCTTGAAATTTTCGGAGGCTTGACAACGATCGAGTTCGGCCCGACTTCCATCGGCCGGATACTTTCGCGCCGCATAGCCAAAATCCCTATTTTTAGGTACCGGCGTTTTTGAGACCGTGACCACCCTGGAGAAGATGACGCGTCTGGCCGCCCTGAGCAGGTTCGACTCTGTGGGCGCATCTCCCGGATTCGAGATCAACCCTGTCAAGGTCGAGGCCCTGGGGAGGGGGACCAAGTACGACCTCTGTTCATCCACCTCGACGAAGAGGAGGGTCGACGGAATCGATCGGCTGGGCGATGTCATGAAGGGAGGTCTATGCCACTCATTCACCGGCAGCGGAAAGTGTGTCAGCCTCTTCAAGACCCTCTACACCAACGCCTGCCCCCACGAGTGCAGATACTGCTCCAACGCTCAAGGCTGCAGACGGGGTTCGAAGACCTTCTCCTACTCGCCCGAAGAGCTTGCGAAGATCACCGTCAGCCTCTACAGGGGAAACCGCATCGAAGGCCTCTTCTTGAGCTCCGGCATCGGCAAAGACGAGAACTCCACCATGGAGGATATGATCGAGACTGTGAGGCTTCTGAGATGGTCCCATCGGTTCCAAGGTTACGTCCACTTGAAAATCCTTCCCGGGTCGTCAAAAGAGCACGTGAGAGAGGCGATGGAGCTGGCAGACAGAGTCAGCATAAACCTCGAGGCCCCGTCAAAGTCCAGGATGAGCGAGCTATGCCCATCGAAAGATTACGTCAGGGACATCCTTGCGAGGCAGAAGTACGTGAGGGACCTATCAAG
>DUKF01000153.1 GCA_013329455.1 Methanotrichaceae archaeon
GCCTCTGCCACGGCCCTCACGCCCTTGACCAGCTCGCCTATGTACTCATCCTCCTCGCCAGCGTTGATGTAGTAACTGGGGGTCTTGCCAAGGCCCAAAATCACGTGCTCGATCCTGAGGAGGCCAACGCCGTCTGCCATCGTTGCTGCAGCATGCTCTGCGGCATCTGGCATGCTGACGTTCACCTTGATCTCGGTCGCGGTTATCGGCTTATGGGCAACGGTGGCCTGTACCGGTGCCGCCTCCTTCGCCTTCTTGACGCTGCCCTCGTAGACCTTCCCTTTGCCGCCATCGACGGTGACCAGCATCCCCTCGAAGAGGATCTTGGTACCCTTCTTGGTCCCAACGACCGCAGGACATCCAAGCTCTCTGCTGACTATCGCAGCGTGGCATGTCATACCGCCCTCGTCGGTGACGATGGCGCCACCCCTCTTCATTGCAGGGACCATGTCGGGGGTCGTCATCACAGTCACCATGATGTCGCCCTTGGTGATCTTGTCGAGGTGTTCGGGACCTGTGACGAGCTTCACCTTTCCGGTGGCAACGCCCGGCGACGCTCCAAGGCCCGTGAGGATGATTTTGCCGCCCTCCTCAGACTCGGTTGCCTTGGCACCGTGTCCAATGGTGGTGATCGGCCTGGACTGGAGGATGAACATCTCGCCGTTCTCAAAGGCCCACTCGATGTCCTGGGGGATGCCGTAATGCTTCTCCAGAACTTCGGCCTGGTCGGAGAGCTTGAAGATCTCCTCGTCGGAGAGGACGAGCTTTTCCCTTTCGTCGTCGGGGACCTTTCTGGTGACGGTCTCGCCGGTCTTGGGGTCTCTAACGATCATGATCTCCTTTGCGGCTATGAACTTGGTGAGGATCTCCCTCTTCTCCCTATCGACGACATAGTTGTCCGGAGAGACGCTCCCGCTGACGACCGCCTCGCCCAGTCCCCAGGCAGCTTCGATTATCACCTGGGGCTCTCCGGTGCTTGGATGAGAGCTAAACATGACTCCGGACTTCTCGGAGTTTATCATCTTCTGGACGGTGACGGATATGTTCACTTTCTCGTGCTCAAATCCCTGCTCCACCCTGTAGAAGATGGCCCTCGCCCCATAGAGGGAGGCCCAACACTTCTGGACAGCCTCGAAGACCTGGTCCTCGCCCTTCATGTTCAGGAAGGTCTCTTGCTGGCCCGCGAAGCTCGCGTCAGGAAGGTCTTCGGCCGTTGCGCTCGACCTGACGGCCACGAAGACCACCTCACCCTCGCGCTTGCACATCTCCAGGTATCGGTCCCTGATATCCTTCTCGATGTCCTTTGGGACCTTGGCCTTGAGGACGAGATCTTTCGCCTTCTCCGCGGCCGCGTTCAACGCCGCTGTGTCGTTGACGTCCACCTTCAGCGCCTCGAAGATATCGTCTGCGATTCCGGATCGGTTGATGAAATCTCTATAAGCTTGTGCGGTGACAGCAAAGCCCCCGGGCACGGGGGCGCCCACGTTTATCATCTCGCCCAAGCTTGCACCCTTCCCGCCGACCACGGGAACGTCGTCCTTGCCGACTTCTTCCAGCCAAACAACTGCAGTCATTGGATCTCCACCTTCTCGAGGAACTAAACCACGTTCCGAAATGTTCTTATTGAGCTTGTTGCGGGGAGATGCAGGTGGTACCGTATATATCTGTTTTTACGGCGGCAAAAGAGAAAAACGATTACGATACCTCTGACGGAAAGTTACACAAACAGGGCGTGAAAAAGCCTAGACCATGTTCAAAGAGCTTGCCAGCGCCACCGAGTCCTTGAAAGCCCTTCTTGAGAGGTGCGGGCCCGTGAACAGGTCCGAGGCGGTCCATTTGGCCGGGGCCTTTGGCAGGGTGCTTTATGAGGATGTTAGCTCTCCTGTGAACCTTCCCGGCTTCAACAGGGCCGCGATGGACGGATACGCCGTCAGGGCAGCGGACACGAGAGGCGCTAGCCCCCTCGCCCCGGTCTACCTCCAGATCGACGAGGCCGCCGGAGAGGGAAGATGCGTTCCAGTGAGGACGGGAATGCCAGCGCCACGGGGGGCAGACGCGGTTTTGATGAAGGAGGACGCCCTCCCCAGAGGACGAGAGGTGGAGGCGACGGCCGAGGTCCACCCCTACAGGAACCTCGCCAGGGTCGGCGAGGACGTCGCCCTCGGTGAGACCGTTTTCAGAGAAGGCCACAAGCTCAGGCCCCCCGACATCGCCCTCCTCGCATCCCTCGGCCTCTCTGAAGCTCAAGTCTACGAGAGGCCAAAGGTTGCGATCATCCCGACGGGAAACGAGCTTGTCCCGCCCTTCTCGACCCAGCAACTGGAGCCCGGCCAGGCCCGCGAAACGAACGGGCTGATGGGAGAGCTGTACGCCAAGATCTGGGGCGGGTCACCCCGAAAAGTTCCCCTGGTCGAGGACGACCCCAATCTCATCAAAGAGGCGATCGCCCAAAACCTGGACGCTGACCTGATCCTGATCTCCGGGGGCACCTCTGTGGGGGATGAGGACTACGCCCCTCCGATCCTCGATGAGATGGGAGAGCTGATGGTCCACGGCGTGAGGATCACCCCCGGAAAGCCCACGGCCCTCGGGATGATCGAAAAGACGCCAGTGATCTGCCTTCCGGGCTACCCGGTGGCCGCCCTCTCCGCCCTCTACATCTTCGCCCGGCCCCTGATCACCATGATGGCCCACCGAACCGCCCTTCCAAGAGTCATTCTGGCGAGGCTCGATGGAAAGATCGTCTCGCGGCCCGGATACCTCACCTTCGCGAGGGTCGGCCTGAAGGACGGCGTTGCAACCCCCATCATGACCTCAGGAGCTGGAATTTTAAGCTCTGTGGCCAGGGCCGAAGGGTACGTCATGGTACCAGAAGAGGTCGAGGGAAGGGAGAACGGCGAGATGGTAGAGGTGAACCTGATCGAGTGATCGGGACTTGGAAGGTGCAGGGGACCGATCGGGTGCGAAGTGGGACTCGATCGGCAACCTTGCTTGGCCAGCAATCAAGTAAAATTTACTTGTCTTAACTCGTCTGGCATTGAGTTTTTATATCTCTCAGGACACCAGATTGATCATGCAAGACTGGATCTACCCTCATTTTGATTACCAGCCGAAAAGGCCGCTCTTCCTCTGCGTCCTCTCCAACACCGACACCGGAAAGATCCCGGGGTTGAGCGCGGCCGGCGCCTCTCCGGATCTCACCGACTACACTCCCAGCGCTGACGCCGAGCTCGTCGAGCTGAACAAGATCATAACGATACCCGAGATCCCGGAATCGCCGGAGGGCGCGACAACGCCAGCCGTGATGACGAAAGCTGCCCTCAACCTCTCAGGGATTCCGCCCCTCTTTGTGACCAGCGGCCTGAGAAGAAAGCCCGCGGTGCCTTACGTCGACATGAACGGATCTGCCGGTAGCGATATAAGGTTCGAGACCGCGGTGCCCGACGCTGCAGAGATCATGGACCGTGCAGCCATATTGGGAAAGAAGCTCGCATGCTTCTCCGACTGCATATTCATAGGCGAGTCGATAGCAGGAGGGACAACGACCGCCATGGCCGTGATGCAGGCCCTGGGGTACCCGGGAAAGGTGAGCAGCAGCCTCCACAATAACCCGATGGGCATGAAACAGGAGATCGTCGATCAGGCCATGGACCGGTGCGGCGCCTCCTTCGGGAGCATGAAATCCGATCCCTTGAGGGCTCTGACGGAGCTTGGCGACCCCATGCTCCCTTGCACTCTGGGACTTATGAAGGGCCTCTCGGAGACGAAGGTGGTCCTGGCCGGAGGAACCCAGATGGCCGCCGTCCTCTGCGCCGCTGACGCCTTGGGCCTTGATGGCGACGTTTCCATCGCCACCACCAAGTACATCGTAGAGGACAGAAGCGCCAGCTTCAAAGAGACTGTGGAGGCGGTCGGACGGAAATGGTACATGGCTGATCCGGGGCTTGAGAGGTCCACCATACCGGCGCTCAAGTGCTACGCCGAAGGAGCCGGCAAAGAGGGCGTGGGCGCTGGCGGCGCAATCCTGGCGGCCAGCCTTCGGGGAATCACCCAGCAGCAGATCGTAGAGGGGGCGGACGAGGTCCTGATGACCGTGGAGCTGCCGAAGTAAAGCCGGGCCGGGCGGAGGGAATTCGGAGATCTTGATCCACTCCTCCACAAAGTTATTTATCGATTGGCAGTCCAGTCAGATCTGGGGCAGATTACTTGGAGAAAGATCTTCGATTCCAGCATCTTGAGAACGCCTGGATCATCCTGCCCATACTATTCATTTTGATCCTCATATCCTACTTTCTCTTCCCCCTCCTGGACGGGATCATCCTCGGGGTCGTCTTCGCATACGTGGGAAGGCCGATAAGAGACAAGTTCAGACGCCGCAGACGCCTCGGCTCAATAGTCGCGACGATCTCCATAATACTTCCAATCGCGCTCATCCTGGGACTTGGAGGGTTCGAGGTGGTCTCCCAGCTCAACTGGGCTGTAGAGAACCAGGGAGAGATAATTCGGAGAGCCAGCATCTTCCTCAGAAACTTTGAGATCCCGCTCGAAAACTACGAGATCCTATCTGCGATCTACGATATACCTCCTGCGATCTACGAAGACCTGGCGGGAAGCCTGAAGACGATTATTGAGATACTGGCAAGGGTTCTCTCTAGTCTTCCTGTCTTCTCCTACGGGATGTCCGTAATTCTCACGGGCCTGAACTTAGTCGCCTCGATATTCGTCTGCTACTTCGTTCTCCTGGACGGAAATAGGCTGACAGAAGGCGTCATCACCTTCCTCCCCACAGAGAACATATCGATCTACAAGAAGTACAGCGCGAGAATCGATAATATCCTGAGCGGTATTTTCATCGGGGCTATCTACACCGCCATCGTCAGCAGTCTGATCTCCGCGATGGTTTTTTACGCCTTCGGTATACCCAGGCCCTTTGCCCTAGCCAGCATCGTCTTCATATCGGGCCTCGTCCCGATCCTCTCATCCTGGCTGGTGATAGTTCCGATAACAGTCTACAGGTACGTCGAGATGGGACTCTTTGACGCCCTCTTCTTCTTCGCCGTCTCAAGCGCCCTCATATACCTCCCATCGGACCTGATCATAAGGCCTTACATAGTCTCCACGAAATCTACGATCCATCCCTTGCTTGTGATCCTCTC
The DNA here is from genome assembly GCA_013329455.1 of Methanotrichaceae archaeon. Classification (GTDB taxonomy): domain Archaea; phylum Halobacteriota; class Methanosarcinia; order Methanotrichales; family Methanotrichaceae; genus Methanocrinis; species Methanocrinis sp9297u. Next base: position 5,157 of record DUKF01000153.1, read on the forward strand.
CTTTGTGGGCGGGGTTTTGGTGGCAGGAATTGCTGGGTTCTTCCTGGCCCCCGCCCTTATGGGAATAGTGGTGGGGGTCTACCAGGTCCAAAAAGAGGAAAAGGAGTCGTCGGCCGCAGCCGTCCAGATGGCTGAAGAGCTCGTCGACTGGGCCGGTGGGGAAGAGGCACCGGACCAAAAAGGATCGGCCCGAAAGGCGACGACAGAGACGGAAACGGATGTCGAAGAAGAACCCGACCCGAAACTTGCGGGATCGTAGATCGCTGCCTTCCCAGCGGTCCGATGGCTGGCGAATATGAGATTTTACATAGAGACCTATGGCTGCGCTGCAAACCAGGGCAATTCTGAATCCTTCAGCGCCGCTCTGATCGAAAAAGGGCACCATCTTTCCTCTTTGGAGGAGGCAGACCTCGTGATCATCAACACCTGCGTCGTCACCGACAGGACCGAGAAGAACATGATCAAAAGACTCTGTCAGCTTCAGGGGGAAAGATTAGTGATCGCGGGCTGCCTTCCTGCGGCGATGCCCGAGACTGTCCAGGATATACGCTGCCAGAAGGTGATGGGCATCCTCGATCGGTCGGCAGGCCAGAAGATGGGCAAAGCTTTCCGGTCCGAGGAAACGAGACCTCGCCATCTCCCGCCCGCCCAAAACCTCTGCGCCGTCATCAACATCTCAGAGGGGTGCAAAGGACGGTGCAGCTACTGCATTGTAAGGCGGGCGAGAGGAGCACTTCGGAGCAAGACCGTCCAGGAGGTGACCGAAGAGATTCAACGCCGCCAGAAAGAAGGGGCGGTGGAGATCCAGCTCGCATCTCAGGACGCCGCAGCCTACGGTTTGGATCTGGGGTCGAGCCTCCCGGAGCTTCTTGACGCCGTCGTCAGGATAGATGGCGACTTCAGGGTGAGGGTCGGGATGATGAACCCGGACCTGTTGAGCCCGATCCTGGAGAATCTGATCCGATCGTACGAAGATCCCAAGATCTACAAGTTTCTCCACCTTCCCGTCCAGTCGGGCTCGGACAGGGTTCTGGATTCGATGAAGAGAGGTTACGAGGCACGAGATTTCCTGGATATGGCGGCCAGGTTCAGGGCGGCCTTTCCCGATCTCACCCTTTACACCGACGTCATCTCGGGCTTTCCAGGCGAGACCGATGAGGACTCCAGAGCCACCGAAGATCTGATCAGGGCAGCAGATCCCGACAAGGTCAACGTCACCAGATACTCCTCGCGCCCGGGAACCGTTGCGAGCAAGCTCAAAGATATGCCATCTCGATTCAAGAAGGACCGCTCAAGACGGATGACCAGGCTCTGGCAGGAGATTGCGGGAAGGAGAAACGGCCTGTACCTTGGGAAGACGCTCGTCGTGCAGGTGACGGAAAGAGGAAGGGAAGGGACGATGATGGCAAGGTCACCGAACTACAGGAAGACGGTGATTCACGAGCCTCTGCTTCTTGGAAGCGTCCATCGGTTGAGGATCGTGAAGACAAGCCCATTCTACCTGGTTGGAGAGTTGGCGAGTCGCAAATAGGAGATATTCGACCAAGTTCACCGACCCGCTGTTATCCATTTTCACGATCTATTTTTTGCCGTGTTTGCGATATTTTTGAGTCGATAACGATTAACAGGCCACTAACCTTATTAATCATGAAAATTATTAATCGTGGTAGTCCAGGTGGGCGTTCTCCATATCGTAAATAGAGAGAACGCTGGGCAGATTCTGGAGATATATCAACGGGTGAAACACCGAATCTGTCCGGAGATCTGGGGAGAAAAGTGCGCAAAAATATTCGGTATTTGGATAAGGAGGGTTTAAAGTGGCTGGAGAAGGAAAAACTGGAACGACAAAAGTATTGCAGGAAGAGACCCGAATTTTTGAGCCGCCCGCAGACCTGGTGGAGAACTCCAACGTCATGAAGTGGATGAAGAAGAAGGGGTTCAAGACCGAGAAGGAGCTGCGTGAGTGGTGTTCCGAAAACTACGTCGAGTTCTGGGACGAGATGGCCAAGGATTACGTCGACTGGTTCAAGCCTTACACCAAGGTGATGGACGACTCGAATATGCCCTACTTCAAGTGGTTCACCGGCGGCTTGGTCAACATGACCTACAACGCTGTGGACAGGCATGCCAAAGGGGCCAAGAAGGACAAGTTGGCTTACATATGGGTCCCCGAGCCTGTCGATCAAGAGACCCAGCATATCACCTATGGTGATCTTTACAAAGAGGTAAATAAGTTCGCCAACGGTCTGAAGAGCCTGGGCATCACGAAGGGAGATAGGGTTAGCCTCTACATGCCCATGATCCCACAGCTGCCCATCGCCATGCTGGCCTGCGCCAAGCTAGGCGCCATCCACAGCATAGTCTTCTCCGGTTTCAGTGCCAAGGGGTTCGGAGACAGGGTGAAAGACTGTGAAGCAAAGGTTGCCATCACCACAGACGGGTTCTACAGGCGCGGAAAGCCGATGCCTCTGAAGGCCAACGCCGATGAAGCCGTCGCCGATGCGCCAAGCATCGAGCACGTGATCGTCTACAAGAGAACTGGCATAGACGTAGACTGGAAAGAGGGACGAGACGTATGGTGGCACGACCTGATTGAGGGGCAGTCAGAGGAATGTGAGCCCGAGCAGCTGGACCCCGAGCACAGGCTCTTCATCCTTTACACCTCCGGAACCACCGGCAAGCCCAAGGGTATCGAGCACGCCCAGGGCGGCTACATCGTTGGACCTGCTCAGACTTTGGACTGGGTCTTCGACATTAAAGAGAACGACGTCTGGTGGTGCACAGCTGATATCGGATGGATCACGGGCCACTCCTACATCGTCTACGGACCGCTCTGCCTCGGTGCGACCAGCATGATGTACGAGGGATCTCCAGACTTCCCAGACTTCGGAAGGTGGTGGAAGATCATAGAGGAGAACAAGGTATCAGTTCTCTACACCGCGCCCACGGCGATAAGGATGTTCATGAAGCAGGGCGAAGAGTGGCCTGCTAAGTTCGACCTCTCAAGCCTCAGGCTTCTTGGATCTGTCGGCGAGCCGATCAACCCCGAGGCCTGGATTTGGTACCGCGACAACATGGGTGCAGGCAAGCTCCAGATCATGGACACTTGGTGGCAGACCGAGACAGGGACGTTCCTCAACTCACCGCTGCCGATCACTCCACTGAAGCCAGGATCGTGCTGCTTCCCGCTGCCCGGATTCAACATCAACGTCTATGACGAGGAGGGCAACGAGGTCCCGCTGGGAGAAGGCGGCAACATAGTGAGCGAGACTCCCTGGCCTTCGATGCTCCGGGCCTTCTACAAGGACACAGAGAGGTACCAGAAGGAATACTGGTCCGTGTACTGGGATACCCCCAAGCGCGGCACCTACCT
>DUKF01000054.1 GCA_013329455.1 Methanotrichaceae archaeon
GATCTTCTCGTTGGTGGCGATCAGAGGGATCTTGTACTTCTCAGCATCAACGATGGCATCAGTCCAGACGCACTGTTCGTCCACCATTATGCAGTCCATGCAATCGCCCCGGACCATCTTCCTCCACCAGCCGATTGCACCGGCGATTTTGGCCTTGGTCCCGATCATCCTGTACTTCTCGTTGAACTCCTTGTCGGGGTGCCCCAGGCCCTCACAGATCCTAGTGTTGTCGATGGCCGTGCAGCAGACACCGCCTATGTCGACCTTGTCCCATAGATCGTTGTCCTCGGTGTAGAACATCGCCTCTGCGGATCCCGCCAGGTTGTGGCCGTAGGTGATCAAGATCGCCTTGTTCTTGTCGAGGGTTCCCATGCCGCACTCGACAATGGGAGCGTCCTCATCGCCACGAGGCATGTCGTAGGCGGTGATCTGGATCATATCCGAGACCTCTTTGCCCAGGGAGTCGAGCATGCCTGCGTGAAGGGACTTCGACTCGAAGTCCAAGTAGTGTCCTTCCTGGCCGGTGTGGGTACATGCCAAGAGCTGGGATACCTGCTCCTCGATGTAACTCAGGACCGGTCCGAACTCCTTGATGGTCTTGGGCTTGATACCAGCTATCGTCCTGGTAAGAGGTGCGTCGACCAGGATCTCGTCGCCCATATTGAAGGGGAGATCCCCGAACTTGTCCAGGCACCAGTGATAGAGGTGTCGGCCGTGGGCACAGTGTGCTGTGGTGCCCATAAGAACGGCTATGAGGACGATCCTGCCTTGCTGGGCGGCCTGGTCTATGCCGCAAGCGCCCCTCTTGTCGCCGGTCAGGTCGCAGGGGCCATAGGTACAGAGGGTACACCGATCACAGATCGGCGAGTAGAAGACCTTGTACCTGTTCATTAACTTGAAATCCCAATCTCGGAGAGTGGCGATGGTTGGATAGGGGAAAGGTCCCATGGGCTGGTCCCACTCCTCCGCCTCCTTCGCTATCTCGCCGATGTTGATCTGGACATTCTGCATGTCCTCAACGGCAAAGCTGCCTTCCATCTTATCCATGCTTGACCTCCTTCTATACTCTGGTTTGCTCGGTAGTCGCCTGTAGAACATAAAACCCTTTCGGATTACGAACTAGTATAATGTGAATATTATTGTTCAGATTATTGATTAGAACACTTATACATTTAAGCTTGTGAAATCGTATTCGTTATTTAATGCTAAGAATTAAGGATTATGTTTTGACGCGAGGACATCCAGACAAATTGATAAAAACCATTCAGATTGAGATCAGTCCGCCAGGTTGAAATGTGAAAAGGCAGGAGAGGGAGGCGATCCATGATTCAGATCAAAAAGAGCTTTGCCGAGGCCGGGGCCTGCCACCACGGCGGAAAAATTAGGGCGACCGCATCCTGTCTGAAGATGGACCAGGAAGATCTCCTGGACTTCAGCGCCAACATAAACCCACTGGGCCATCCTCCCCTGGTGGATCTGATCCGCAGGGAGATGAAAAGCGTAGGCCATTATCCCGACAACGATTATACCGATTTTCGGAGGGCTTGCGCAAAGTTCGTGGGGGTAGACCCAAAGAACATAGTTCCTGGGAACGGCTCCTCGGAGCTAATGAGGCTCTTCGCAGAGGCCCTGGTGGAGGAGGGGGACAAGGTCGTGATCACCACGCCGACATTCGGCGAGTACGAGACCCAGTCCAGGCTCTTTGGAGCAAAGATCGTCCACGTCCCAAGGGGAGTCCGGGCCCAGAAAGATCCAAAGGATTTTCTGACTGATTCAGTCCTGAAAGGGGCGAAGGCAGTCTTCATCTGCAACCCGAACAACCCCACAGGGAGCCTACTTCCAAGACACAAGATCGTGAATCTCGCGAGAAGGTGTGAGCGTGCGGAGACATTCCTCTTCGTGGACGAGGCCTTCATAGAGCTATCGGACCCAGAGCAGACTGTCGCCGAGATGGCGCCAGAGATGGAGCACCTCTTCGTGATAAGGTCCCTGACAAAGTCCTTCGGGGTTCCGGGAATAAGGCTCGGCTTTGGAATCGCCGGAGACTATCTCGCAGATGTGATGAACAAGACCCGCCTTCCCTGGAGCATAAGCTCTCTCGCCTCGGCGGCCGGAGCCCATCTTCTCGCCCAAAATGACCACCTGGTGAAAAGCAGGAAGGTCATAAAAGAGGAGCTTCGCTGGCTTGCCGGTGAGCTGAGGCGGCTCGGCCTCGATCCTGTGAAAAGCTCCGTCAACTTCATCCTGGTGGGGGTGGCACCCACGGGCCTTCCATCCTCCGAGCTCGTCGAGAGGATGGAATCGGAGAGGGTTCTCGTCAGGGACTGCAGGTCCTTCGGGCTCGGCGAGGATTACGTCAGGGTGGCCGTCAGGAACAGAGAGGAGAACAGGAAGTTTGTAGAGGCTCTCGAAAGGGTGCTCAAATGAGAAGGGAAAGCTGCGATCGGTACCCTTGCCACTTTCCTGACCAGGACTGTACCTTCTGTTTCTGTCCTTTCTATCCCTGCCTCGACGAGAGGACCGGAGGGCGTCTCGTGGACGAGGAGTGGTCCTGCGATGGATGCACGGTGATCCACGCTTTCGATGTTGCAGAGATGGTGATGGAAGGTCTGATCCTCGGCCGAGATCTCGACGAGATCTGGAAAGAGGTGACAGAGAGTCTATGATCGATCTTCCCGAACCTCTGGCGGTCCTCCTTCTGGCGGTTGCGATAGATCTGGTCTTGGGCGAGCCACCTGCAAGACTCCATCCCGTCGTCCTCATCGGAAGGCTGATATCCGCCCTGAAGAGGCGGGCAAGGCCGTCTCGGACCTATGGCGCTGGCGTTGCCCTTCTCGTGATCCTCTCTTCAGCAGCGGCGGGCCATCTACTGATCGCGGCCGGAGATCTGGTGAGCTTCTTGGGCCTGAGCCTCGGCATCTTCGTCTCGGCATACCTTCTCAAGTCGACGATAGCGATAAGGTGCCTTATTGAGACCTCAAGCGAGATTGGCAGGCTCGTAGAGGAGGACTTCGAGGGAGCAAAGAAGCTTCTTCCAGCCCTCGTGAGCAGGAACCCCGAGGGGCTCACCAAAAGCCAGGCGACATCGGCTGTGATCGAGTCTCTCTCAGAGAATTACGTCGACACCGTAGTCTCGCCTTTATTCTACTTCCTGCTATTTTCACCCCTGGGGCTAGGGGTCGAGGCGGCCCTTGCCTACAAGGCAACGAACACCCTCGACAGCATGCTCGGGTACAAGACCGAGGAGCTGAAAAACCTCGGCTTTGTCTCGGCGAAGCTCGACGATCTGGCCAACTGGGTCCCGGCAAGGCTCAGCCTTCTGGCCATGGCAGCGGCCAGGCCGAGGAGGGCTGGACAAGTTCTGAAGATCGCCTTCCGGGATCACGATGCCACCCCCAGCCCGAACTCGGGCTGGCCGATGGCGGCAGCGGCCGGGGCCCTCGGGATCAGGCTGGAGAAGCCGGGCGTCTACGTCGTTGGAGAGGGGGGATCGAATCCGACGACCAAAGACCTCGCCCCCGCCCTGCGGCTTGTGGGAACGGCGATCGCCCTCACGTTGATAACCTCGGCTCTTCTGTTCCTGATCTGAGCGAGGGGGAAGAAAAGTTCAATCCTCGCAGATGTCTTCGTCACCGCAATCTTCGCAGCTGACCAGGCCGCAGGCTTCGTTCTGGCCCTTGATGACGATGAATCCCCGGCCCCTCTCGTCGTCGACGTAGTCGATGACGGCAACCCGCAGCTCCTCAAACTCGTTCGGGTTAATGTAGACCTCGACGTCGTTGCTCTCGAAGACAAGGTCCTTCTCATTGAATGGTCCAAGGCCCAGGGCGAACTTGGGCAGATCGCCGGGCTGGCTCGTCTTGAAGAGCTTGACGACCTTTCCCTCTACCTGGCTCATCAAGAGCTTTTCCGCCGCAACATCGGTAATCTCGATCATTATTTTGCACCAAAGAGTACTGGTCGGGAGATATATTAAAGATATGCGATCCCAGTCCGGGAAAACATGAACCATTTGAGGAAGACCTTCAAGACAAAATATTTATCAGGGCCGATGACCATCTCATTAAAGATGGAGAAGATGGGCGATCTTTTGGAGATGCTGCGACGTTTCGACTCCCTGGGCTCGACGAAAGAGGCTGCCACAGAGGTATTCGGCTGGGGCGTGGTAGAGGTCTTGATCAAGGAGGAGAGGCCAGGCGTGGACCAGGTGATCATCCAGTTCTTCAACGACCTGATCATAGAGGCGAGACATATCCTCAGCGAGGGGTTAGAGGAGTTCGGTGAAGAGTGGGATTTCAGGATGAAGATCAAAACCAACCTCACCTCCACCATCAGGTACAACGTCTTTTACGCTAGGTACATTCACGGGAAGGGGTACCTGAGAAACGACATCGGCTACGTCGATAACAGGCTTCTACGGAAGATGCTGGAGGACTTTTACATCCCCCGGCAGCGCTCGATCTATAAGCCGATCATCCTCGAATTCAAGGGGCTTCACGCTTACGACTTCTTCGGGATCGAGGTCGATAGAGACCACGGAGAGATATATTACTCCACGGTCCGGCAGGGGCGAGAGGAGGCCNNAGCTCCGGAAGGATCTGAAGGCTCTGGACGAGGACCTCTGCAAGGTTATCTGCATCCTCTGCCCGACGGACTGAGCTTCCGGCTGCGGCCGAAGGATCCCAGTTTTAGGGTGAGGATCACGCCTTGCCGGAGGGCCAGTGGGCAACGAGGCTATTTTTTCTGCTAAATCGAGCTGGGAAAGAATATGGAGTTAACTTCGCTAAATAGATTCCTGACATGCTCTTCACATTCCGGTTTAATTTTTCCCTTATGATCTGCCAATCCATCTATCTTCTTTGATGGTTTTGTTGCGGTTTTATCACGCACATCATCTTTTTTTATTATAAAAAATTTATATTCGGGATAGTTTTTCTCCAATTTCGACTTAGAACCTCCTTTGTTACCGTCCAATATCCCGACAACTTTTTTGAAACCTAAATCAGATAGTAGCCCTACGATAATAGACATTTTATCTGCACCACCGACACCCCAACCATAAAAACTGCCCTTTAATTCTATCTTTAAATCTTTTAAAATTTTGTTGTAAATTATTACGTCTTCTTGTCCCTCAACCAAAACTACGTTATCCTCTAGAAAAAAGATTTCACAAGCATCTAATCCCATAACATGTGGATTATGAAGATCATTCACAAGGCCTTCTATGCTGTCTACAGTTTTTTTGGCCATTTGATACACTTCTATGTCGCCATCGATATCCTTTACTAACTTTGTAATTTTTGCTCCATTTGAAATTGATTTCCAATTGATGAAATAGGGTGAATGAGTTGCTATGATTACTTGTCTACTTTGTGAATATTTGCCCATTAATTTGATAAGCTTTTTCTGCAACTGAGGATGTAATGATAGTTCTGGTTCATCGATGACAATTACGTCGCCCTCTTTTGAGTCATATAATGCATCAACTAGAATAAATAAGCTGATTAATCCTTCTCCTAGTCCCTCACTATTATGAGTTATATCACCATAACTGAATTTTAGGTACCAATCGTCTCTATCTGACATTTCAATTGTCCAGTTAGGTAGTGGATCTAATATGTTATTCAGTATTTCATTGAATCTGATTTTATTTTCTTGAATTTCAAATAGTCTTTGCTCGAATCCAATAAGCGACGAAGGACGCAATGTAGGATTTCCTTGATTTGAAACGTATACATTTCTCGTTCCTTTACTTGAACTGAACTCATCCCTTGTTATCTCTCCCTCGCCAAAAAAAGGCTTAAAATATCTTCTTGATGGAACAACGAAAATTTTAGAGATAGGTTCAACTATATTATTCTCTTTCCAAGCAGCCTTACCACCTTCACCATCGATAGTGCACAATTCTTTTGTTTCATTTGAGGTGTTTTTGACCTTAATTGATATTGCGTCACCTGCATTTTTATTTCTCTTTCCCTCTGGGAATGAATATGCTTTTTCTCTTGAGATAGCATTGAATGCCTCGATAATTGTAGATTTTCCAGAATTATTAGGACCAACAATAATTGTAAGTCCACTTCCAAATTTTCCATTTGGAATACCAAGCTCAATCTTCTGAGATTTTCCAAACCCGCGAAATCCGACAATTTCTATATTCTTTATATACATAAATTTCACATCATCCAGTGAGGCGATTTCAGGTGTCCGACTAGTTGTTTCTCCTTCCAGAGTTGGCCCAAAGTCACAATCTTCTAAAAGGTTTTGGTGGCGAGGATGTAAACTCAGAGTTTCACCAAGAAATTCATCTGCAAATTGCTTCAGCATTAGCGTGATCCTCGCTTGCTAAAAGGCTACCTCCTAGACGACCACCTCGCACCCGCCTGCTACACGCGATGCCGCCGCCCTTCCTGCCCCGGTCTGTTTTCTTGGTCCGAATTCCCCTTCCGGTGGAGGGGGGTCCCGTGCCCCTCAGACGGTGGCCGCCCCGCCTTTTCTGCGCCGCCTGGGCATCAGGGTATTTCCCGACCTGCGATTTCAAGCCAAGATATTTTCGGCGACGATCTTTTGAAGCCGAAAGGCGGACATACCAAAAGACACGCAGTATAATGCAGATCAGGTGGTTTGGATCATGGACATCTACGACCTCCTCAGGGAGAAGCGGGCCGAGATCCTCCAAACAGCGGCTGAGCACGGGGCGTACAACATCAGGATCTTCGGCTCGGTGGCGAGAGGCGAGGCAGAGGCCGCAAGCGACGTGGACTTCCTCGTCGAGATGGAGCCGGGCAGGAGCCTCCTGGACCTCGGCGGCCTTCTCATGGACCTTCAGGACCTTTTGGGCAGCCCCGTGGACGTCGTGACCGAGAGAGGGCTTCGAAAGCGAATCCGGGACCAGGTTTTGAAAGAAGCCGTGGCGCTATGAGGGATGATCAGAGAAGGCTGCTGGATATCGCCGAGGCGATAGAGCGAATTGAGAAGTACGCCTCCAAAGGGCGCGAAGCCTTCGAAGGCGATGAGCTTATTCAAAGCTGGATCGTTCATCATCTTCAAATGACCGGCGAGGCAGCTCGAGCCATCTCGTCTGAGCTCAAAGACGAGCACAGCGAGATGCCGTGGCAGCAGATCGTGGGAATGCGTAACATTTTGGTCCACCGCTACTTCGAGGTGGACACTAGACCAGGTCTGGTCTGTTGTCGAAGACGACATACCAGAACTGAAGCATCAGGTCGAGTTAATCTTGAAGGAGCTTAGGGAGGAAACTCGAGATCTTGATCTGCACGAATAGTCATGACGATGGGAAACCAGATTGGCCTTTTCTCGCCGTCTTTGACATCATCATCATCATCATCATGTCTCGAACCTCATTCATCGGCCTTCCACCCCGCCCCGCATTCCCGCGCCGCCTGGGTGATCAGGAGAGGGCACCTCACCTCGGGGCCGGGACGAGACAAGAAGCGCGCCCGAGGTGGCGCTCCGGGACCCGATCGACCCAATACTGGCGCCGCGCCTTGTTGGTGGGGCACATCTATCCAGCGGGAAGAAATGCTATTCCATTTCGGTATTTCCAAAAGATTTTGGTGGTAAACAATGGTTTCGAAGAAAGTCGATCTGAAACAGCTAGAAGAAACAGATAGATACATCACCGGTGCATACAGTGCCAAATATCTAAAAGAAGTTCCAGACGTGCCCAAATACGAACTCCCCAGAACGGGGGTGAACGCAAACATCGCTTATCAGCTAGTTCATGATGAGCAATGCCTCGATGGCAATCCTTTTCTCAATCTGGCGAGCTTTGTAAACACCTGGATGGAACCTGAGGCGGATAAGCTGATCATGGAGAGCATCAACAAAAACATCATAGATATTTTCGAGTATCCGCAGACCGACAAGGTGATTCAAACACGGATTGTGAACATACTGGCACGTCTTTTCAACGCGCCTGAGAAGGCCGAGTTCATGGGTGTCGCAACCGCAGGATCTTCTGAGGCAATAATGTTGGGTTTACTGGCGCATAAATGGTCCTGGAGGATGCGCCGCGAGGAGGAGGGTAAATCCTATGATAAGCCAAATATTGTTTTCGGCGCAGATGCTCACGTTTGTTGGGACAAGTTTGCCAAATATTTCGACGTTGAGGCGAGAAAGATCCCCATTGAAGAAACTCGACGTATTATAACCGGAGATGTCGTACGTGATAGGATCAAAAAGGGATTGATCGACGAAAATACTATCTGCGTTGGTGCAATTTTAGGGACGACTTTCACCGGAGAGATAGACTCTGTTGAAGAGATCAACGATGTGCTCTTGGAACTCAAGTACGATATTGATCTAGGGTGGGACATACCCATTCACGTCGACGCTGCGAGTGGTGGCTTCATATTACCCTTCACCGAACCTGATTTTGAGTGGGATTTCAGGTTAGAACAGGTTAAGTCGATCAACGTCTCCGGACATAAATACGGCCTGACCTATCCAGGTCTGGGCTGGCTTATCTTCCGTAATGAGAGGGACCTTCCCAAGGATCTGATCTTTAACGTAGACTACCTTGGAGAAGAGGAGGAAACATACACCTTGAACTTCTCCAGAGGCAGCGCCATGGTTGTGGCCCAGTATTACAACCTTTTGCGATTCGGTCGAAGCGGCTACACCACTATAATGAATAATATTCTGGACACTGCCCGATATCTTGGCGAGAAACTTAGAGGTTTGGGTCGATTCGAAATGTTAAACGAAGGGAAAGAACTTCCTATAATCGCCTTCAAGCTGAAAGAGCCCAAGGATTACAAATTGTTAGATATTTCCTATAAAATTCGGGAAAGGGGATGGATTGTTCCCGCCTACCATCTGCCTGATAACGCAAAAGATATCGAAATAATGCGTGTTGTGGTGAGGGAGAACTTCACCTGTGATATGGCAAACATCCTCGTTGATGATATCGAAAAAGCGTGCAAGTTCATGGATGACGGCGGTTACAGAGCAAAGGAAAAAACGACGCTCGATACTCCAGGAGAGAAGTATCACATCTGCTGAAATCGATATGAGGAGATTATGTGAATAGTACTCCTCATCTTCATCTCTTCCAACCCAAACGAGAAACGGGCGAATGCCGCCACCCTTCTCGTTTCAGTCTGTTTTCGTGGCCCAGCTTCCTCACCCGACAGGGGTCCCTCGGCCCCGCCATTCAATTTTCTGCTACGCCCGGGCCATTGCAGCACTGATTTCATCTCAGTCCGATGTATCTATCAGAAAAATCGTAGCCGTCCAATTTGGGACGAATCTGCGTGGCGGAGAGCGGCCCCGAAAGGAGCTGGTTTCCCAGCCACCCCGGCGACGATCCCCGCCATGCCCAAACCATTAACGGATCAGAATTCACTTCAGGACGAGCTTAAGCGCCCTCTGTGGACAGGCGGTGACGCAGGTTCCGCATTGGACGCATTTTCCGGCGTCGGCTACCACCTCGGACCCCTCGAAGTGGAAGGTCCCTGTGGGGCAGATCGATATGCAGGCCCCACAGTGGATGCACTCGTCCTCGTCTTTTATGACCGGCATCTCCAGGAGGACGACCCTCACGCCCTTCTCCTCGAAAGCCTCCTTGACCTTATTGCACTTCTCGGGATCAACGTCTATCACGATCTCGCCGGAGACGGCGTCGACCTTCGCCCGCTCGATGTTGATGAGGGCGTGCGTCTCCAGGATCACTGACGAGACGATGGGCTTACGAACTATCCCCGGGGCCACATGAAGCATCAGCTTCAAACTGATCGCCTCCTGCTGTAGAGCCTGCTGACTTGGTCGCTGGTTACCATCCCTATTACGTGATGGTCCTTGTCCACCACCGGCAGGGCCGATATCTTGTGATGGTCGAGCTTTCTTGCCGCAAGCTCCAGGGGCTCGTCTCGGCTTGCTATGAAGACCTTCCGGGTCATCATGTCGGAGATGTGAGAAGTCTTGCCACTGGCCACGGCCTTGGAAATGTCCCAGGCGGTGACCATCCCGATCAGCTTCTCCTCCGCCGAGACGACCGGCAGGTGGTCGAAAGTTCCGCCGATGATCATCTGAGCCGCCTCCTTTATGC
>DUKF01000013.1:0-312 GCA_013329455.1 Methanotrichaceae archaeon
GCCCGCCAAAAGGGTCGTCGCGGCGCCCACAACCCGGACCAGGCTGATCGGAGGTCCCCAGTACCTGCTCCGAATGCTCCTGGGTAGGCCGATTGTGAAGGGCGAGCAGCTGAGAGTCGAGATGATCTCCTCCTCCCTCGGATTCGTGGTGGTGAGCACCGCCCCGAAAGGGCCGGTGGTGGTGATATCCGAGACCGAGATCAAGATCCTCAAGGATACCCTTGAGGAGATGGATCTGAGGGAGATCTCTTACGAGGATATAGGGGGTCTTGCAGGGGAGATCAGGATGGTCAGGGAGATGATCGAGCTTCC